>JBEIVK010000774.1:0-2165 GCA_040373935.1 Alphaproteobacteria bacterium | reverse complement strand
GCCGCCGCTCCCGCGGGGCAAGGCCCCGCCGCCTCCCGCGAGGCGCCCGCGACAAACGCGACAGGAAGGGGGCGTTGCGGGGGAAACCTTGGTTTCCCCTGCCCCATGAGCTAATCGAACACCGGAAGGCCGCCCTCGTCCGCGTCGAGGGGCGCGTCCGGACAGCCGCCGACCTCCGCGAGCGGCACGGTGGGGCCGTCGGGCAGCGGGCCTGGATACCGAAGGACAAAAGCCTCTTCGACCCAGATGGGCTCGCCCACCGGGACGGGCAGGCCGCCGGGGTAACGGCGGAGGGCGCGACCGGGCGCGCCCAGGCCCCACGCGTCGCTGCCGTCCTCGGCCGGAGCCGCCCAGACCGGGCCGTCGACGGTGAGGGAGTCGAGCACCTCGCCGTCGGGGGCGAAGACGGTGAGTCCGAGCGCCCCGACGGCCGCGCCGTCCGCCCAGCCGACAGGAGCCTCGGCCTCGATCCAGCGCTCGGCGCGGACCCAGCCCAAGGCGGCGGGCGCGGAGAACCAGCCAAGCGGCGCCCCCGCGTGGGTGGCGGCGAGGAGACAGGAGGGCGCGGGGCCGGGGCCGGTGGTCAGCGCCGGGGTGAGGGTGATGCGGCCGGAGTAGGCGCGGCGCACCGCGCCGTCGAAGAGGGTGAGCGTGCCGGAGAACTGCGCGGCGGGGCCCTCGCAGGCGAGCAAGGCGTCAACCGCGGCGGCGTCTCCCTCGGTGTCGGGCACGGCCGAGAGCACCTGTGGCGCCCACGGCAGGAGGGCAGCGTCGTGCCACCGCGGCAGCCCGAGGGGCCCGACCTCCCAATCGGCGGCGAAGCGCGGCGGCGCCTCGGTGCGGAGGCGCTCCAAGCCGAAGCCGTCCAAGACGAGACCGGCGGCGCGGGCGGTGGGGCTGAGGGCGCTGACGTCGAGACGCAGCCGCTCGGGGGCGCAGGGCAGGGGCGCGTCGGCGGCGGGGTCGGCGGCGGCCGCGACGTCGGCTTCCTCGAGCCACGCGGGCAGCGGGAGGGGCGTTGTCCAGAGCGGAAGGGCGAGCGGCGGCCCATCGACCCCAGGAGAGTGGGCCTCCACCGTGCCCAGGGCCGTGGCGCCGGCCGGGTCATCCACCGGCCGGGCGTGCAGGGCGCCTCCCACCGCGGCGAGCCAGACGGCATCGCCCACGCGCACGGGCGGCAGGCTCAGCGGGCCGACGCCGCCCGCCCAAGCGGCGGTGCCGTCGAGGGTGGTGCAGGCGACGAGGCCGGCGCGGTCCGCGTGGCAGGCGATGGTGCCGAGCAGGTCTCCCTCGTCGGCGGCCGCGCGGGGCCGGGGCACGCGGGCGCGCTCGGCGCCGGTGTCGGGGTCCAGACGGACGGCGGCGTCTGCCCCGAGGACCACCACGCCGTCGGCATCGTCGCGGAGGGCGATGGGACGGCCGAGGCCCGGTACGGCGACGGCCCAGAGGCTCTCGCCCGAGGAGGCGTCCAGCCGGTGCACCTGGCCGTTGGCCGTGGCGAGAAAGGCGCGGTGCACGCTGCGACCGGGCGCGAGCGCGGCGATGGGGGCGCCGAAGCTGCGCTGCCACCGACGGGCGCCGTCTCCCAGCGACACCGCGCGGAGGTCCCGCGCGCGCGCGACGAGCACGGAGGGGCCCAGGCGCACGGGCGGCACGGCGTCCCAGGATGCGCGGGCGGTCCAGATCGGGGCGCCCGAGACCGGATCGACGGCGTGCAAGCGGCCCGCGCCGTCCACCACGACGAGGCGGCCGGCGTCGAAGGCGGCGAGGCCGCGGGCGCCGAGCGGCACGTGCAGGCGGCGCTGGGCGGGGCCGTCGACGAGCAGGATCTCGCCCCGCGTGGTGAGGGCGGCGGCGGCGGCGGGGCCGGTGACGAGGGTGGCGCGCAGCGGGTCTGGGGCGGTGGCCTCGTGGTGTTGGTGGTGCTGCTGGTGCTCATCACGGCGCTCGCATGCTTCTTCTTCGCCGCCTTCGGGTCTTCATCTTGCTGTGAATATTCACACTTCGGGGCTTCATCCTGCTGCTCTGCGTCCGACGAATCGGGCAAAGCGGGCAGCGTGTCATGGTCCAGGATAGTCTTGAGATTCGCGATGTGACCGGCGGCCTCATCAACGAGGCGATGCGCTTCCTTCACAGCGCTATTCATGCTGGTGCTGGTGCTGGTG
>JBEIVK010000982.1:0-1583 GCA_040373935.1 Alphaproteobacteria bacterium | reverse complement strand
GTGGCCCCGACGCGGGCGCCGCGCCACCCGCGCCCGGGGCCCGCCGCCCCCGTGCCACCCCCCCCCGCCGGCGCGCCCCCCGGCCCCGCGCAGGGCAGCAGAACCACGTCCCCCGGCTCGATCAGATGCGGGTTCGGGAAGCGCGCGCGGTTCAGCTCCCACACCCGGCGCCACGCGCCCTTGTCGCCAAGCTCTCGCGCGGCGATGCCAGAGAGCGTGTCCCCCGGCTTGACGGTCGTGCTGCGGCCGCCCGCCGCCGGCGCGGCCACCACCGCCGCCCCGCCCTTGAGGTAGCGCTTCACCGCCGCCGGATAGGCGTCGCTGTCTCGCCACGCCGCGATCGCCCCATCGACGGCCGCCCGAAGCTCCGGCTCGCTGGACCGCACACCGACCGCGTACACGGAGTCCGTGAGGTTGTATTGCGCGATGCGCAAGCGCCCGCGCAAGTCCGGGCGCGCGTCTCCCAGGGCGCGAAGCTCGGCGGCCGCGTAGGGATAGTCGTAGAGGAAGCCGTCGAAGCGCCCCGCGAGCAGCGCATCCCAGTAGCCGTCCTCCATGCGAACGAGATCGGTGTAGCCCTTCACGAGCGACTGCACCGCGGCGGCGGCGGCCTCGTCGTCGAAGATGCCCACGCGCCGGCCCACGAGGTCGGCGGTGGTCTGCACCGCGGAGTCGTTCGGCACCACGAGGCACAGCCCGAACTCCAGGTACGGCTCCGACCACACGATGCCGGGCGCACCCGTGGGCGCGTAGCCGGAGATGAGCAGGTCCACCGGGTCTTCGGCCTGGAGCAAGCGCTGCTCCAACGCCGAGTACCGCGCGTGCACGATCTCGACATCCGGCACGCCCAGCTCGGCGGCGATGGCGCGCGCCACCGCGTAGTCGAAGCCGTCCCGGCCGCCCTGGGCATCCTCGAAGTACATCGGCGGGGTGCCCGCACCCGGCGGCTCGCCGGTGTCCATCACGACGCGCAACACGCCCCGGGCCCGGACGCGGTCCAAGGCGGGGCCCGCCGGGGCCTCGGCGTCGGCCGCCGGATCAGCCTCGGGCGCTTCCGCCTCTGGCTCCTCCGCCGCTGGCGCCTCCGCGGACCCGGAGGACCCATCGCCCGACTCGGCGCCGTCTCGCTGCGCCATCATCCCCACGGCGAGCAGTACGATGACGCCGAGCCCGCCGAGAAACACGACGAGAATGCAGCCCTTGCCGAGCATGCTGACAGTAGAACCGCTCATGGAAGCTCCTTTAAGGTTTGGGCGGCCGCGCGTTCGACGCCGGAGAGCCGCGTGGTGAGGCTGTGGAGGCCATCGCGCAGCGCCTGGCCGGCCGCCGGCCCCGCTGCGGGATCTTCGAGGGCGAGGCGCGCGGCGCGGGCGTCCAGCTCGTCGAGCGTGGCGGCGGCGAGCGCCAGCTCCGCGTCGATGGCGTCGGCGAGCGGGCCCAGCCCGCGCCAGGTGTCGAGCGCGATGGACTGCCGCGCGGCGGCCGCGCGCAGGGTGTCCTGGGTGGCAGCCGGCGCGGCCGCAGCGCGCCGTTGGGCGGCCTCGACGGCAGCGGCGCGCGCCGGGAGATCCGCGGTGGCGAGC
>JBEIVK010000110.1:0-9479 GCA_040373935.1 Alphaproteobacteria bacterium | reverse complement strand
CGGGCCCACAGCGCGAGGCCCAGCCCCGCCGCCGCGCCGCCGGTGAGCGCGACCCACGCCCAGGCCGGCCACCCCTCGGCCGCCGGGGGCGCCGCCTCGAAGTCCGCGACGCCCGTCGCCCGGGGGCCGTCGACGCCGATGTCCACGAACAGCGGCGGCACCTCCAGGGGCGTGCCCGGCCCGTCCGGCCCCGTGGTGGGAACGGCGGCCAGCCGAACGACGTAGCTGCCGTCGGCGCCGCGCAGCGGGGTGCGCCAGGTCTGCCGCGCGCGCCCGCCGTCCAACACCGGGCCGCTCACCGTGGCGGGGCCGGCCTCCAAGCCTGGGGCGTCGAGCGGCCCCGGCGCGGCAGACCACCCTTGCGCCGTCCACAGCACCACCTCGACCTCCACCGGCGCGCCGCTGTCCACCCGCCGGGACACGGCTTGCAGGCGCAGCTCCACCGGCGGCGCCTCGCCGGGCGGCAGCGCGACCGGCCCGCAGCCGAGCCCCACGACCAGCAGGAGAGCGGGGCTCATCGGCGCCGCTCCTCGGCGCGAAAATGGCGCCCGAGGCGAACGAACGGATCCTCTGCCGTCGACACCGTGCTCACCCGGGCACCGAGCCGCGCGAGGTCTGCCGCCCGCTGCTCGACGGGCACCCGCGCCCAGGCCCGCCCCGCGTCGATCAACCGCCGCCGCCCGGTCTCGGCGTCCTCGACCTCGATGAGCCCCACCGACGGCAACCTGGCCTCCAGCGGATCGTGCAGCAGGAAGGCGTGAACCCGGTGCCGCGCGCAGAGCTGCCGCAGCGGCGCCTCGTGGCTCGCCGGGCCCAAGAAGTCGCTCACGACCGCCACCACGGCGCGCCGCGCCAGGACGTCCCGCGCCCGCTCCAGCGCCCGCCCCAGCTCCGTGCCGCGCCGGGCCGGCGGGGGCTCAAACGCCGCCCGCAAGACCGACCAGGCGTGGCCCCGGCTTTTCCGCGGCGGCAAGAAGCGCTCCACCTGCTCCGTGAAGCTGAGCACGCCGACCCGATCCCCGTTGCGGATGGCCGCGAAGGCCAGCGCCCCGGCCACCCGCGCGCCTTGCAGGCGCTTGTCGGTGCGGCCGTCCGCGCCGCCGCTGCCCACCCGCACCGAGCCCGAGAGGTCCATCACGAGCAGCAAGGTCAGCTCGCGCTCCTCGCGGAAGGTCTTTACGAAGGGCTCGCCGGTGCGGGCCATCACGTTCCAGTCGATCGCTCGGACATCGTCTCCCACGACCAGCGGGCGCGACTCCTCGAACTCCATGCCCTGGCCGCGCATGGCGCTGCGGTACTCGCCGGCGAACGGGCTGTCCACGCGCCGCGCGAGCAGGGCGCGCAGGCGGCGGATTTGGCGGAGTTCGTCGGCGGTGAGCACGTCCGGATGGCCTCAGCGAATCCGGACCTGTTCGAGCACCCGTGCGATGACCTGCTCCACGCTGATGCCCTCGGCCTCGGCCTCGTAGCTCAGGAGGATGCGGTGTCGCAGGACGTCTGCTGCCATCGCCTTCACGTCGTCGGGCGTGACGAATCCCCGGCCTTCGAGCAGCGCGTGGGCCCGGGCGGTGGCCGCCAGCGCGAGGCTGGCCCGCGGGCTCCCGCCGAACTGGATGAAGCGCCCGAGATCTTTGCCGAGGGCCGCCGGGTCCCGCGTCGCGCCCACGATGTCCACGCAGTATTCGAGCACCACCCGCTCGCAGCGCAGCAGGCTGGCCGCCTCCTTCGCGGCGGCGAGCTCCTCGGCCCCGGCGACCGCCCGCAAGGGCGCCGGGGGTGCCGCCGCCCGCGCCAGGACCTCCAGCTCCTCGGCGCGGCTGGGGTAGCCCACCTTCACCTTGAGGAGGAAGCGGTCCGCTTGCGCCTCGGGCAGCGGGTAGGTGCCCTCCTGCTCGATGGGGTTCTGCGTGGCGAGCACCAGGAAGGGCGAGGGCAGGGAAAAGGTGCGATCTCCCAGGGTGACCTGGCGCTCCTGCATCGCCTCGAGCAGGGCCGACTGCACCTTGGCGGGTGCGCGGTTGATCTCGTCGGCGAGCACGAGGTTGGCGAAGACCGGCCCTGGGTGCGCCCGGAACGCGGCCTCCCGCGGGTCGTAGATCTGGGTCCCGACGACGTCGGCGGGCAGCAGGTCCGGTGTGAACTGGATGCGCTTGAAGCGCAGGGACAAGGCCTGGGCCAGGCTGTTGACCGTCAGCGTCTTCGCGAGCCCCGGCACGCCCTCCAGCAGCACGTGCCCGCCGCACAGCAGGCCGATGAGCAGGCGGTCCACCATCTCCGCTTGCCCGACCACGACGCGGCCCACCTCGGCCCGCAGCGCGGCGAGCGTGGGATGCACCGCGGCGACCCGCGCTTCGATCTCGGACAAGGACATGGACGACGTCATCGACGGGACCCCCGGGCGCACCACGAGCAGCCCCCGCCAACCCGCGGGCCACCCCACCCCTTCCCGGGCCGGCGCGCCGTCACCTTTCGCACGCCGAGACGTCTGGCAAGGCCCGATCCCGCTCCGAGAGCAGCGGGCGGTCGGGCAAAGGCCAGCGAATGCCGAGAATCGGGCAGTCCCATCGCACCCCGCGCGCGAGCGCCGCCCGGTACGGCGCGCCCATGAGGTAGGTCATCGCGGTGTCGGGGGTGAGGGTCTGGTAGCCGTGCGCGAGCCCCTCGGGCAGAAAAAGCAGCCGCCCATCGCCCGCTTCCAGAACCTCGGTGTGCACGGCGCCCTCTGTCGGCGAGCCGCGGCGCAGGTCCACCATCACGTCGAAAAGGCGGCCGGCGCTCGCCCAGACCAGCTTGGCCTGGGCCGCTGGCGCAAGCTGGTAGTGCAGGCCCCGCAGCGTGCCGGCCACCGGGTTCGTCGACGTCGCGGCCTGCGCCACCGCAAACGCGAGCCCGGCAGCCGTGAAGTCTTCCACGGCGAAGCTCGTGTCGAAGGTGCCGCGCGCGTCGGTGAAGGGCTCACGCCACACGCGAAATGCGCCGGCAATCGCCGGAATCGGCTCGAATCTCACGCCCATCCTCCCCGCGGCCCGGCCAGCGCCGCCTGCACCGCCGCCCGCCGGTACCAGTCCACCGTGCGCTCCATCGCCGTCGCGAGGTCGACCGCCGGCGCCCAGTCCAGCGCCGACCGGAAGCGGCCGCAGTCAATCGCCTGGAAGGCGATCTCCCCACCGGCGCCCTCGCCCAGCGCCGGCTCCAGGTCTGCCTCCATCACCGCGAGCACGAGCTGCACCATCTCCAAGACGCGCAGCGGCTGCTCGTTGGAGATGTTCCACGCCTGGCCGTGCAGCGCCGCGTCTTCGAGCAGCCCTTCGGCCAGCCGAAGATAGGCGTCCGCCGCGTCTTCGACGTAGATCCAGTCGCGCACCGACCGCCCGTCCGTGCGCAGCACCGGCGCCTCCCGGCGCAGCGCCGACCGGATGGTGCCCGGGACGAGGCGGTCGAAGTTGAGGTCCCCGGGACCGAAAAAGTTGGCGCAGCGCGTGACGCCCACCGGCAGCCCGTAGGACGCCGCATACGACCGCGCCAGAACGTCGGCCGCCACCTTGCTCGCGTCGTAGGGCGCGAGGCCCTGCAGCGGCGCGTCCTCGTCGGCCGCCACGCCGCCCGTGTCCCCGTAGACCTTGTCCGAGCTGGCCACCACCACGGCCTCCACCCGCCGCTGCCGCCGGCAGGCCTCCAGCACCGCCAGCGTGCCGCCCACGTTCACGTCGAAGGTCCCCTGCGGGTGCTCACGCGCCACCCCCACCTGCGTCTGCGCCGCGAGGTGCACCACCACCGAGACCCGGTGCTCGGCGATCACGCGCTCGATCAGCGCGCCATCTCGCACGTCGCCCCGCACCTGGACCACCGCGTCCGCCGCCGGACCCAGCCCGCCGCCGCCCGGCAGGCCGTCCCGCACCAGCGCCACCGGCAGCGCCCCGCGCCCGAGCAGCCGCCGCACGACCTGACCGCCCAGCAGCCCGGTCGCGCCTGTCACCAGCACCGCCGTGTCCCGCCATCCCGCGCTCATCTGCACCCCGCCCCGCCCGTTCTACCCGATCCGGCCCCCGTGCGTGGACAGCGCCCGGGGCCCGCCTTACACCGCGGCTCCCACCTGGAGCCTTCGATGACCTCGCCCACCACCATCTCCGAGGGCGTCGTCGTCCTCTTCCACTACACCCTCACCGCCCCCGATGGCTCCGTCATCGACACCAGCGTCGAGGGCGGCCGCGAGCCGATGCCCTACCTGCACGGCGCCGGCAACATCGTCCCCGGCCTCGAGCGCCAGATGGCCGGCCGCGCCGCCGGGGATCGCTTCACCGCCTTCGTCCCGGCGGCCGAGGGCTACGGCGACGACGACGGCGAGGAGCCCATCCAGGTCCCGCTCGCCCAGCTCCCCGACGGCGTGATGCCCGGCATGCCTCTCTACGCCCAAAACAGCGACGGCGAGGGCCTCACCGTGTTCGTGGTCGCCATCGAGGGCGACGTCGCCCTCCTCTCGCCCAACCACCCCCTCGCGGGCGTGGATCTCACCTTCGACGTCGAGGTCGTCGCGCTGCGCGCCGCCACCGCCGAAGAGATGCAGCACGGGCACCCCCACGGGGCCGATGGGCACGAGGCGCACGGCTGATCCTGGAGTTCCGCTCCACATCTTGGGGCGGGGGCTCGCCGCCCCCGCAACACCCCGGGCGCTCCTGTCAGGGGCCGGCGGCCGGCGCCGCCGGCCCGGCCGGGAGCCGGGCGCGGAGCTCCTCCACGCGCCGCCGGTTGAGCCCCATGTCGCCGTAGCCCACCCGCGACGCCGACCGCACGTGCACCACCCCCGCCGCGGCGTCCAGGCGAAGCTCCAGGTCGTCGACGAAGCGGAAGGTGGGCGTCGTGAACGTGATGTGCGCGTAGCCGGCGTCGCGCGTGACGAGCGCGGTGCGCTCCATGCCGAGCGCCGCGTCCACCGCCGCCGCGAAGAACGCGGCCGGCTCGCCCGCCACGGCGAAGGGCGCCACGTGGTGCACCGCGTCGGTCGCCGGCGCGAGGGACGACACCGCGTTGGGGCTCGACGGCACGGGGGCAAAGCGCGGCAGGGGCGCCGCCGCCGGCCGCGCCTCTCCCCGCGCGCCGCACGCCGCGACCGCCACCACGACCATCAGCCCGCGCAGCCCCATGCGACGCCCTCG
Source organism: Alphaproteobacteria bacterium (assembly GCA_040373935.1). Lineage (GTDB taxonomy): Bacteria > Myxococcota_A > UBA796 > UBA796 > UBA2385 > JBEIVK01. The sequence goes on along the minus strand of JBEIVK010000110.1, from coordinate 4,326 downwards.
CTCAGCCGGTGATGTTGTCCCAGAGGTTCTTGAAGAAATTGCGCTCATCCGGAGCGGCCACGCGGCCCTCCTGCAAGGCGGCCAGCTTGCGCAGGAGGTCCTCCTCCTCGGCGCTGATCTTGCGCGGCACCGCCACGACCAGCTGGACCTTGTGGTCTCCCCGGCCGCGGCGCCCGCCGAGGCGCGGCGCACCCTTGCCCGTGAGCGTGAAGACCTTGCCCGAGGGCGTCCCTGCCGGCACGTTGACGGACTCGGTGCCGTCCACCGTCGCCACCTCGACCACCCCGCCCAAGCAGGCTTGCGGGTACGTCATGGACACGGTGGAGAGCACGTCGTCGCCGTCGCGCTTGAATGTCTCGTGGTCCTTGACGTCCAGGACGATGTACAGGTCTCCGGGTGGGCCGCCCGGGCCGCCGTCGTGGCCCTTGCCCGAGAGGCGAAGCTGCAGCCCCGACTGCACGCCGGGGGGGATGTTCACGCTCAGCTTGCCCTGCACGCGCGTCCGGCCCTTGCCGTCGCAGCTCCGGCACGGGTCCTTCACCACCTGGCCCCGGCCGCCGCAGCGCGGGCAGGTGGTCCGGATGCGCAAGAACATCTGCTGCTGGATGACTTCGCCGCGCCCGGCGCAGGTGTCGCAGGTGCTCGGGCTGCTGCCCGGCTGCACGCCGCTGCCGTTGCAGGGCTCGCAGTGGGCCAGGCGCGGGTACTCGATGTCCTTCGTGGCGCCGTGGACGGCCTCCAGGAAGTCGATCTCCACGCCCATCTGGAGGTCCTCGCCGGCGCGCACCCGCGGCCCGCCGCCGCCGCGGCGCCCACCGCCGCCTGAGAACCCGAACAGGTCCCCAAACAAGTCCGCGAACTGCGAGAACACCTCCTCGCTGTTCTGGAAGCCCGGCCCGCCACCGCCCGCGCGCAGCCCCTCGTGGCCGTAGCGGTCGTAGGTGGCGCGCTTGTCGGCGTCCGAGAGCACCGAGTACGCCTCGGATGCCTCCTTGAACTTCGCCTCCGCCTCCGCGTTGTCGGGGTTGCGGTCCGGGTGGAACTGCAAGGCGAGCTTGCGGTACGCCTTTTTCAGCGTGGCATCGTCGGCGTCGCGGGGGACGCCGAGCACTTCGTAGTAGTCGCGGGGCGGGGACATCCGTCAGGGCTCCGGCGCGGGAGAACGGGGCCGCGCAACGTCGCGCGCCGCCCGCCGCCCGTGGATGGGCGACGCAGCGGCGGGACGGTGCGGCGGGGGGATCAGGCCTCTTCGAACTCGGCGTCGATGACGTCGTCGCCGCCGCCCTTCTTCGCCTGGCTGCCGCCGCCGGACTCCGGCGCGCCGCCCGCGCCGGCCCCGGGCTGCTGGTAGGCGGCCTGGGCGAGCTTGTGGCTGGCGGCGGTGAGGGCGTCGAAGGCGGACTTCATCTGCGCGGCGTTGTCGCTGTCGAGGGTGTTGCGGGCCAGCGAGAGCTGCGCCTCGACGGCTTCCACCTCGGAGGCGGGCAGCTTCTCGCGGTTCTCGTTGAGGAGCTTGTCCGTCTGGTAGACGAGGTTGTCGAGGTTGTTGCGGGCCTCGATGACCTCGCGCTTCGCCTTGTCGGCCTCCTCGTTGGCGGCGGCCTCCTTGACCAGCTTCTCCACCTCGTCCTTGGACAGGCCGCTGGAGGACTGGACCTTGATGGTCTGCTCCTTGCCGGTGGCCTTGTCCTTGGCCGTGACGTTGAGGATGCCGTTGGCGTCGATGTCGAAGGTGACCTCCACCTGCGGAACGCCGCGGGGCGCCGAGGGGATGCCGTCCAGCCGGAAGTTGCCGAGCATCCGGTTGTCCTTGGCCATCGGGCGCTCACCCTGGAAGACCTGCACGTCCACGGCCGTCTGGTTGTCGGCGGCGGTGGAGAAGGTCTCCGAGCGCTTCGTCGGGATGGTGGTGTTGCGCGGGATGAGCACCGTCATCACGCCGCCCAGCGTCTCGATGCCGAGCGAGAGCGGGGTGACGTCGAGGAGGAGGAGGTCCTTCACGTCACCGGAGAGCACGCCGCCCTGCACCGCGGCGCCGACCGCCACCACCTCGTCCGGGTTGACGGAGCGGTTCGGCTCCTTGCCGAACAGCGCCTTCACCTTCGCCTGCACGAGCGGGATGCGGGTGGAGCCGCCGACGAGGATGACCTCGTCGATCTCCTTGGCCGTCACGCCGGCGTCCTTCATCGCCTTGCGGCAGGGCTCCAGCGTGCGCTCCACGATGGGCTCGATGAGCTGCTCGAACTTGGCGCGGGAGAGGTTGGACTGGAAGTGCTTGGGCCCCGACGCGTCGGCCGTGAGGTACGGCAGGTTGACCTCGGCCTGCATCGCGCTCGACAGCTCGATCTTGGCCTTCTCGGCGGCGTCCTTGAGGCGCTGGAGCACCATCTTGTCGCCGCGGATGTCCACGCCGGACTCGCGCTTGAACTCGGTGATCATCCAGTCGATGAGGACCTGGTCCACGTCGTCGCCGCCCAGGTGCGTGTCGCCGTTGGTGGACTTCACCTCCACGACGTTGTCGCCCACCTCGAGGACGGAGATGTCGAAGGTGCCGCCGCCGAAGTCGTAGACCGCGACCAGCTCGTCCTTCTTCTTGTCGAGGCCGTAGGCGAGGGCCGCCGCCGTGGGCTCGTTGATGATGCGCTTGACGTCGAGGCCCGCGATCTTGCCGGCGTCCTTGGTGGCCTGGCGCTGGGCGTCGTTGAAGTAGGCCGGCACCGTGATGACCGCCTCGGTGACCTCCTGGCCCAGGTAGGACTCCGCGGCGCGCTTCAGCTTTTGAAGCACCATCGCGCTGACTTCGGGCGGCGAGAACTGCTTGTCGTCGATCTTGACGCGGGGGAGGCCATCGCCCGAGCGCACGACCTCGTAGGACACGCGCTTCGTCTCTTCGACCGACTCCTCGTAGCGCCGGCCCATGAAGCGCTTGATGGAGGACACCGTGCGCAGCGGGTTGGTGATGGCCTGACGCTTGGCCACCGCGCCGACGAGGCGCTCGCCGTCCTTGGCGAAGCCGACGACCGAGGGCGTGGTGCGCGCGCCTTCTTCGTTGACGATGACGACCGGCTTGTCGCCCTCCATGATGGAGACGACGGAGTTGGTGGTGCCGAGGTCGATGCCGATGATCTTGCCCATGAGCTGCTCCTGGGACCGCGTGCGACGCGGGGCATGGAATGGCGGGACGGCGGTGGGAACGCTGTGCGAGAACGCGGACCAGCGGCCTCACTTCGGGGCAATCAGCGGATGCCGCTACCCCGGACGGCCCGAAGCTAATCCCGGGATCGGGGGCGGCAATCCCCCCCGGGCATCGAAATGCGCGTCACTTCGGCTGGGGCCGACATCGGTGTCGCGATCGCGCGCCCTTGTGGCCGCCAATACGGGCAGATCCGCGCCAAAATAGCCTCAGAACCGATGCCCCAGCGCCTGGCACGCAGATTGCTTGCGTTCTCGGCGTCCAGGGCGGGCGGCGCCGCTTCATCCCGAAGTCCGTGCCCACGGTGCCACTCGTCCAGGACCCGCGTTCGCCCGGCAATGGGGCCGGTCTGGGGGCGGAGGTGGGGCCGGGGGCGTCGCTCCCGGCCCCCGACTTTTTTGGGGCCAGCGGTTGACGCCCCCAGCGGCGTGCCTATGGTCCGGCCGGCCGGAGCGGGTCCGGGTTGACCCGCCGCTCCGCCCCTGAACATCGCCCGCGCGATGCGGGCTTCCTATCCTCCTCATGGAGCATCCGATGAACTTCCGTCCCCTCTACGACCGCGTGCTCGTCAAGCGCATCGAGGCCGAGGAGAAGACCGCCGGCGGCCTCATCATCCCGGACAACGCCAAGGAGAAGCCCCAGGAGGCGCTCGTGGTGGCCGTCGGCGCTGGCCGCCGCACGGACGACGGCACGGCCCGCCCGATGTCGCTCCAGGCCGGTGACCGCGTCCTCTTCGGCAAGTACACCGGCGACGAGGTCAAACTCGACGGCGAAGAGCACATCATCCTCCGCGAAGAGGACGTGCTCGCGGTCATCGAGCGGGCCTGATGCCCTCCGCCCGGCGCGGGCCTCGGCCCCCGGGCGGTCCCCTCCGCTTCTTCTTCCTTCTTCCTCCCTCTCGTTTCGGAGTCAGCCATGGCTGCCAAAGACATCCACTTCCGTGAGTCGGCCGCTGCCGAGGTCCTCACCGGCGTCACCACCCTCGCCGCCGCGGTGAAGGTCACGCTCGGCCCCAAGGGCCGCAACGTCGTCATCGAGAAGAGCTTCGGCGCTCCCGTGATCACCAAGGACGGCGTCACCGTCGCCAAGGAGATCGAGCTCAAGAACCGCTTCCAGAACATCGGCGCCCAGAT
>JBEIVK010000453.1:0-3794 GCA_040373935.1 Alphaproteobacteria bacterium | reverse complement strand
TGGGCGCGGGGGCGGGATCGGCGGCGCAGGCCGCGAGCAGCGGCAGCAGCCGGGCGACGGCAGGCACGGGGGAGCGCATGGCGGGGGACCTCGATCAGCGGTGGAGCGCCCAGGGGACGAGCAGCAGCGGGCCGGTGGCGGCGAGCGCGGCGGCGACGGCGAGCGCGGCGGTGGCGACGAGCAGGCGCTCGGCGCGGCGGATGGCCCGCACGGCGCCGGCGGGTAGGCCTTGCGTGGCGAAGACGGCGTCCTCCGCGCGATCGGCCTCGGCGGCGAGGCGCTCCACCAGGGCGAGCAACGCGACGGCGCCGACCGTGCCCGGCAGCAGCAGGAGCAGCGCCAGGTCGCGCAGGTCTGCCGCGAGGGCCAGCAGCTCTTCGATGGCCTGCGCCGGCCGCACCACGGAGACCGAAGGGTCCAGGGAGAGCTCGGCCCAGAGCTGGTCGTGGGCGCGGGCGTCTCGGGGGTGGACGAGGATCAAGCTGACCGGCAGGCCCGCCGGGTCGCCGTGCGCGTGAAACTGCGAGAGGTCCTCGGGGCGGGCCTCCTCGAGCAGGAAGGTGCCCGGCGCCAGCTCGGCCGCCGCCGCCGCGCCGCTCTGGCCATCGGCCGAGGCGTGGCCGTGGAGGTGGCCGTCCAGCGCCCAGGTGGTCGCGAGGTCGGTGAGCAGCGCGTCGTCTTCCGGCCCGCCGGACGGCGCGAGCACGCCGACCACGGAGAGCACCAGCGGCGTGGCCCCCGCGAGATCGTGGTGCAGCGGCGGGGCCGGCTGCACTTGGGCCCCCGGCCGCAACCCGGCCCGCGCGGCTGCCCGGGCGCCGGCCACCGCCTCCCCGAGCGCGACGAAGGGACGCCCGTCGGCCACGCGCAGCCCACGCACCCGCAACAGCCCCGGGTCCACGCCGACGACCGGCGTGCTGCCGACGCGGTGCCCGAGGCGCAGCGGCAGGGCCTCCGCCCGCGGCCCGAGCGTGGCCCGTGCGGCGGGCAGCGAGCCGTGGATGCGCCCGTCGAAACGCAGGGCGGCGAGGGCGAGATCCGTGTGGTCCCCTGGTGGGCCGAGCACCATCGGCACCGCGGCGGCGCGGGCGCGGAGCAGTTCGCCCCCGGCGGCCACCGCACCCACCACCATCGCCGGCAGCCCGAGCCCGAGCCCCCACGCCAGCAGGCGGGCCGCCTGCGCTCCGGGGCGGGCGCGGAGGCGGTCCAGGGCGCGGCGAAGCGGGATCACGGCCCCACCGGCAGGGTGAGCGTGTCGTCGCCGGCGAGGCGCGGGTCGTGGGTGGCGACGACGGCGGTGGCGCCGCTCGCCCGCAGGGCCGCGTCCACGGCGTCGGCGCCCGCCGGGTCCAAGGCCGAGGTCGGCTCGTCGGCCACCACCAAGCCGGGGCCTGGGAGCAGCGCGCGTGCCACGACCAGGCGTTGGCGTTCGCCCATCGAGAGGGTGCGTGGGGCGCGGCCGCGCAGCGGGGGCAGGCCGAGCGCGGCGACCAGGGCGGCGGCGCGGGCCTCCATCCCGGCGCTCTGTGGGCGGGCGCCGAGGGCCCACCCCAAGCAGAGGTTGTCCCAGGCGTCCAGCCAGTCGATGAGGGTGAGCTCTTGGGGGATGACGCCGATCGTGCCGAAGCGGCCGGCGCGACGGGCGTCGGCGGGCAGCGCCGACCACGGGGCGCCTCCCACCCGAAGCTCACCGGCGGCAGGGCTGAGCTCGCCTGCGATGAGGCGGAGGAGCGTCGTTTTGCCGGAGCCCGACGGCCCGCGGACGACGAGACGCGCGCCCGGCGCGAGGTCCAGGGCGGGGAGCACGAGGGGCCGCGCGCCTGCGGGGTGGTGAAGCCCCCGCACGGCGAGGGCCAGCGCGGTCATCCGCCGGCGCTGAACACGAAGGGGTAGGACACGACGACGGTGCCGCCGCCGCGGGGGGCGGGGAAGCGCAGATCCCGCACCTCCGAGACCACGCAGGACTCGACCAGCGGGTTGTCGAGGTCGGAGGAGCGGAGCGCGGCGTACTTGACCGCGCCGGCGGTGTCGATGACGAAGCGCACCGTGACCCGACCGGCGAGGGCCGCGTCGCGCCTCAGCTCTTTTTCGTAGCAGGCGCGGATGGACGGCATGCGCTGCTTGATGGCGACGTCGATCTCCACCTTGTCGAGCTCGCCGCCGCCCTCGCCGGCCAGCGCGGGGTCGTCCCCATCGCCATCGCCGCCAGCCGCCGCGCTGGAGGCCGCCGGGGCGGCGCCGCGGGAGGTGACGTCCTGCGTGGCGATGGCCCGCACAGCGACGCCACCGGCGCGGCCGACGACGAAGCGGGTCGGCGGCGCGGAGGCGGCCCCGCGGAAGTGGCCTTGGCCGGCGGCCATCTCCTTGATGGCGAGGCCCATCACCGCCGGTGCGAGGGCCGCGTGGGCCTCGACGTCCGCCCCGCGGGAGACGAGGATGCGGCGGCCATCGGCGAGCAGGAGGAAAAGCTCGTCCTGGCGGGACTCGAAGGGCCGCGCCCGCTCGAAGCGAACGAGGTCTTCGGTGGCGATGCGCTCGTTGTCGCCGTCGGGCCAAGTCAAGGACACGCCGCCCGCCGACGGGTCGAAGCGGGCCAGGGCCGGCCACTGCGTGGCCTCGCGGCCGCCGCCGCCCTCGTCGTCGGAGTCGGAGTCTTTGCGCATGAACTCGTCGTCGTCGTCGGCGGCGCGGGCGACAGCGGGGAGCAGGGCGAAGGCCAGGGAGAGCAGGAAGGCGCGCATGGCCGCAGTCTATCGGGCGCGGGGCTGCGGGGGCAAGGCGGGGGCGACGATGCCGCGCGCCGCGAAGGCCGGCCGGAGCTGCCCATCCACCGTCGCCGCCCAGATCTCGGCGTACTCTGCAGGTTCGAGCAGGCCGGCCTCCCGCTCTTCGCGGCACAGCGGCGCGGCGACGGGCAAGTCCCCGTAGGCTGCGCGCGACCCGGCCAGCGCGGCGGGCAGGGCGTCCGCGGCGCGCGCGCGAACGCCCGGCGGGTCCAGCGCGAGCAGCGCGTCAAGCAGGCTCCAGCCGAAGGCGCGGTGGCGCGCCTCATCGGCCAGGATGCGGTCCAGCACAGCGCGCGGCGTGCCGGTCGCGCCGCCGCGCATGGCGGCGAACAGCGGCACCGCCAGCGTCTCGCCCACGCAGAAGTCTTGCACCGCGGCGTCGACCAGCGCCGCGAGCGGGTGGACGGCCCCGCCGCCCGCCGGGAGCAGCGCGCCGACCTCGAGCGCGAGTGCCGCGCCGCTGCCGCCGAGCGACTCCCAGGCCGCGTGCGAGAGCTCGGCGTGATCCAGCTCGTCGGCGGCCACCCGCGCGGCGGCGTCCAGCACGGGGCGGGGCAGCCCGCACACCACACCCTCGGCGAAGGCCCGGGCCGCCAGGGCCGCCGAGCGGTACTCGGCGCGAACCCGCGCGGCCCACTCGGCGCGGGCGCGGGCCGTGCTCACAGGCCGGGGGTGCCCGGCGGCTTGGGCGGCAGCCCGGCGCGCCATGCGGTGAGCAGGGCCTGGGCCTTTTCTTGCGGGCAGACGATGGCCGTGCCCGGGGCTTCGGCGCCGACGGGCACGACCTTCCCGCCGAGGCGCAGGAGGTCGCGGTCGGGCACCATGGGGGATTGCCAGTGCTTGAAGCACGAGGCGCCGTCTTCGGTGACCACGAGCACCGGCATCGGCGGGTTGGTGGCGCCGGCCGGGTGCGGGGAGGGCACCGCGTCCCAGGTGGGGAGTCCGGCGCCGGCGGGGGCAGCCGGCGGCGGCGCCGACGCGCCGGGCGGGCCGGTGAGCGTGGGAGGG
>JBEIVK010000460.1:0-3758 GCA_040373935.1 Alphaproteobacteria bacterium | reverse complement strand
GGTGCGGCGCCGCAGGCGCCGCACGGAGCGGCCCCGCCGCGACCCGGCGGAGAGGCCCGGCGCCGGCCAGGGGCCGGCGGCCGCCCGCCCGAGACGACAGGGCCGACCCGGGGCTCAGGCTTGCGGGTCTTCGCGGCGGAAGAGGCGGCCGTAGAGGGCGGGCAGCACGAGGAGGGTGAGGGGCGTGGCGGTCAGCAGCCCGCCGATGACGACGGTGGCGAGCGGGCGCTGGACCTCGGCGCCGACGCCGCCGGCGAGGGCCATCGGCAGGAAGCCGATGCCGGCGACGAAGGCGGTCATGAGCACGGGGCGGAAGCGCTCGCGGGCGCTGGCGCGGGCGGCGCGGGCGGCGGGCTCGGCCTGGTGCAGCTCGCGGGTGCGGCTCACGAGGACGATGCCGTTCATGACGGCGACGCCGAACAGCGCGATGAAGCCGACGATGGCGGGCATGGAGAGCGGCATCCCGCGGGCGAGCAGGGCGAGCACGCCCCCGGAGGCGGCGGCGGGGATGTTGAGGAAGATGAGGAGGGCGGGGCGCCACGCACGGAAGGCCGCGGTGAGCACCGTGAAAATCAGCGCGAGGACGATGGGGACGGTGATGGCGGTGCGGGTGCCGGCGGCGGCGAGCTGCTCGTACTTGCCGGACCAGTCGACCCAGGCGCCGGCCGGGAGGGGGACGCCGGCGACGGCGGCGCGGGCCTCGCGGACGAAGCCGCCGAGGTCCCGGCCGCGCACGTTGGCGGTGACGATGACGCGGCGGCTGCCGCCCTGGCGCCGCACGAGCACGGGGCGGTCCACGGTGGCGACCGTGGCGACGTCGCCGAGGCTGTGGGTTCGCCCGGCGGCGTCCACGAAGGGGAGGTCCCGCAAGGGCACGCCGGCGGGGAGGTCCAGGCGCAACAGCACCGGCTCGCGGAAGGCCCCGCGCAGCACCTCACCGACGGGGCGGCCGCGCTGTACGGCGCCGATGAGGCCGTGCACGGCGGCGGCGTCGAGGCCGCGGGCGCCGAGGCGGGCCGCGTCGAGGACGACGTCGATTCCCGGGGTGCCCTCCAGGGAGGGCGCCTTGACGTCGGAGGCCCCCGGGATGCTGGCCAGCACCTCGGCCACGCGGGCGCCGGTCTCCTGGAGGGCGCCCAGGTCGGGCCCGTAGATCACCACGCCGACGTCGGTGGGAACGCCCTCCAGCAGCTCGTTGAACCGCATCTCGATGGGGCCGACGAAGGTCAGCGCGGCGCCGGGGGCGTCGGCGGCCAGCGCCTCGGCGAACGCGGCGGCCAGCCCCTCGGTGTCGGCCGCGGTGGTCCAGGTGTCGCGCGGGGCGAGGCGCACGAGCACGTCCGACTCCTCGAGGCCCATCGGGTCCGTCGCCACGGCGGGGCTGCCGGTGCGGGTGGCGACGCGCTGGACCTCGGGGAAGCGGCGGAGAACCAGCTCGACGCGCTGGTTCTCGGCGAGGGCCTGCGCGGGGGAGATCGACGGGAGGCGGCCGGTCTGCACGACGAGGTCGCCCTCCTGGAGCCGCGGCACGAACTCGAGGCCCAGCGTGGGCAGCAGGGCGAGCGTGAGGCCGACCAGCACGGCCGCCCCCGCGCCCGTCGCGGCCGGGCGGGCGAGCAGCGCGTCGAGCAGCGGTTCGTAGCGCGTCGACAGCGCGCGCAGCACGCGGGTCTCGGCGTGGCCGTGCCCCGGACGCAGCACGAGGCTGGCGAGCGCGGGCACGAAGGTGAAGGTGAGCACCAGCGCCGTGCCGAGCGCGAACAGCACCGTGAGCGCCATCGGACGGAAGAGCTTGCCCTCGGTGCCGACCATCGTGAGGATGGGCAGATAGACGAGGATGAGGATGCCGACGGCGAACAGGATGGGGCGGCTGACGCGCCGCGCCCGCTCGGCGATGGCCTCGCCGAAGGTGGCGCGGCGGGCGAACTCCAGCCCCACGATGCTCTCGACCAGCACGATGGTCCCGTCCACCACGAGGCCGAAGTCGATGGCCCCCAGCGACATCAGGTTGCCCGACACGCCCAGCGCCCACAGCCCCACGAAGGCCCCGAGCAGCGACAGCGGGATGACGCTCGCCACGATGAGCCCGGCGCGCAGGTCGCCCAGCAGCACCAGCAGCACCAGGATGACGAGCAGCCCGCCCTCGGCCAGCGAGCGCGCCACCGTGCGCAGCGTGTTGCCGACCAGCTTGTCCCGGCTGTAGATCGGCTCCAGCCGCACATCGGGCGGCAGCGTCGCCTGCACCTCCGCCACCCGCGCCTGCACCGCCTCCACCGTCCGCAGCGCGTCCGCCCCGGCGAGGAGCTGCACCATGCCGAACAGCGCTTCGCCTTCGCCGTCGGCGCTGCCGAGGCCCACCGGCGCGGCCGCCCCCGGCCCGATGCGCGCCACGTCCGCGAGGCGCACCGCCCCCCCCGGCCCGTGCTGCAGCACGATCTCGCCGAGCGCGTCGGCGTCGGGCGGGTTGCCCACGGCCCGCACCCCGGCCCGCTCGGGCCCGGAGACGAGGTCGCCGCCGCTGGTCACGGCGAGGGCGTCGGCCACCGCGGCCTCCGCGGCCTCCCAGGCGATGCCGTGCGCCGCGAGGCGGAAGGGGTCCAGGGCGACCTCCACCTCCGGCGCGCCGGCCCCCCAGGCGTTCACCTCGACGACCCCCGGGATGCCCTTCAGCCGCGGCGCGACCTCCCGCTCGAACACGCGGTAGAGCGCGGTCGCGCTGCGGTCGTCGCTGCGCAGCGTGAACTGGTAGATCTCGCCCAACCCCGTCGTGGGCGGGCCCAGCGTCGGCACCCCGGCGTCGGGCGGGATCTCGGCGCGGGCCGCGGCGACCAGCTCGCCCGTGATCTGGCGGGCGCGCCACGGGTCGGTGTCGTCGGTGAACACCACCGAGACCGCCGACACGCCGGGGCGAGACAGGCTGCGAAGCTGGGTGAGCCCGGGCGCGCCGGCCAACGCGCGCTCGAGCGGCTGCGTGACGAGTCGCTCGACCTCCTCGGCGCCCAGGCCGGGGGCCGTGGTGAGCACCTGCACCTGCACGTTCGTGAGGTCCGGGAAGGCGTCGAAGACCATGCGGCGGAAGGCGACGCCGCCCAGCACGGCGAAGGCCGCGGTCAGCGCGAGCACCATGCCGCGCTGCCGGATGCACCAGCGGACGAGCGGGTCGAGGGCGGCGATCATTCGCCCTCCTCGCCCTCGCCCCCGCCCTCGGCGGCGGCGGCGAGGCTTTTCAGCAGGAAGACGCCCCGCGACGCGACGACCGCCCCCGGCGCGAGGCCGGCGACCACGCGCTGCGCGCCGTCCGGCCCGAGGTCCGTCACCGGCTGGGGGCGGGCGACCCCGTCCGCCACCACGAAGACCACGGCCTCCCCGCCGAGGCGGGTCAACGCGGCGGCCGGCACGGTGGCGTGCTCCGGGCCGGCTGGCACCTCCACGGTCAGGCGGCCGCTCGCCCCCAGGAGCGCCCCGTCCGGCGCGGCGAAGCGGAAGGTCTGCTGCCGGGTCTGCGGGTCCAGGCGCGGCTCTCGCGCGAGCAGCGGGAGCACGGCCGGCGCCCCGTCCGCGCCCACCCAGGCCCCGACCGGCGCCCCGGCAGCCCCCGCGCCGAGGTGGTGCAGCACGCGCTCTGGCACCCGCGCCTCCACGGCGGCCGCCCCGGTGACGACCAGCTCGGCGCACACCGCGCCGGCTTCCACCGGGCCCGGGGCGCAGCGCAAGGCCCCGACCTGCCCGTCGGCCGGCGCGGTCCACGCCCAGTCCCC
>JBEIVK010000411.1:0-4098 GCA_040373935.1 Alphaproteobacteria bacterium | reverse complement strand
GCCGCTGGCGCGGTGGCCCCGGCCGCCGCGCCTCCCCCGACCGGACGGCGCCCGCCCTCAGCCGCGCGCGGCCTGCACCCGCGGGTCCGCGCGCAGCGCGTCGGCGAGGGCCACGAGGCGCGGGTAGGGCGCGAGGTGCGCGGCGGTGAGGCCGTCCATCCCGCCCGACCGAATGCCCTCGACCTGGTGGGCGATGACGAGGTCGGCGATGGACGGCTCGGCGCCGCCCACGTAGGGGCCGCTGCCCAGCGCGATGAGCCCCTCGACATACGCAAACGCGCGGGCCATGGGGCCCGCGGCGAACGCGGCGCGCAGCTCCAGCTTGCGCGCCGGATCCCGCTCGAACATCGAGGGCGTGAGCGCGTGCGAGAGCGTGTCGTTGAACGTGTCGAGCGCGCTGTCCACGCGCAGGGCCGCCGCGGCCTCGGACGGGTACAGCCACGCCGCGCCCGCGCGGGCGGCGAAGCGCAGCATGGCGCCCGTCTGGGTGAAGGCATGACCATCGACCTGCAGCACGGGCACAGAGCCGAGCGGGAACTCGCCCGCCTCCTTGGCGGCGGCGAAGGCCGGGAAGGTGAGGCGGCGGTCCGTGAAGGGGAGCCCCGCGAGGCGAAGCGCGACGCGCACGGGCTCGGCGCGACCAGGGGAGTCGAAGTAGGAGAGGACGATCGTGGACATGGACGCTCCGAAAGGGCTGCCGCGGCCTATCGCGGTGCCCAGGGTGCGGCGCGCGGCCGGGGGCGGGAGAGGAAGGGGGCGTTGCGGGGGAAACCTTGGTTTCCCCTGCCCCATGATGAAGCCGAGCCCGAAGGACGGGCGGCCTCGGCTATGCTGGCGGCCGGGGCGCGGTCCCCGGGAGGGCGGGTGCGCATCGTCGAAGCGGGGGCCGCGGTCGCAGAGGTGGACCTGGCCGACTTCCTCGGCGGGGTCGGGCCGCAGCGGGCGTTGTGGCGGCGGGCGGATGGCGGGGCGGTGCTGGCGGTGACCTCGGGCGCAGGCGGGCAGCGCGTGGTGGATCACCGGCGTTGGCCGGACCTCGCGCTCCTGGACCGCACGGTGTTCCACGTGGAGCCAGGCCGTTGGGTGGAGGCCGAGCGCCACGACGCGGCGGGCACGCCCAACCCGGCGCACCGCCCCATCGCCTTGCCGCGCCGGCTGCGGCTGGGGGCGCCGGTGGCGCGCTTGGACGGGTCGGTGGCCCTCGCGTGGGCGGGCGCGGCGCGCTGGGAGGGCGCGGGCGAAGCGCCGTCTGGCTTGGCAGCGCGCCTGGAGGCGACGGTGGGCGGCGCGTGCTTCGCGCTGTGGCTCTGGGCGGGCTGGGGCGAGGTGTGGCTCGGCGCGTCCCACGGGGCCGCGGCGCGCTGGGTGGAGGCGGCGGTGGGGCCGGCGGGGCGCATGGGGCTGCCGCTGCCGGCGGCGGCACGCGTAGACCCGCTGCCCGCGGGCCCCTCGTCGGCGGCGCGACGGCGGGCGGAGGGCTGCGGTGAGCGCGGTCCGGCACATCGCCTTCATCCCGGACGGCAACCGGCGCTGGGCGCAAGCGGCCGGTCGCAGCGCGGCCGAGGGGCACGCGGCGGGCATCGCAGCGGCGGGCGCGTGGGCAGACGCCGCGTTCGGCGAGGGGGTGGAGGTGGTGAGCCTGTGGTGGGGCAGCCCGGCCAACCTGACGCGCCGGGCGGCGGCCGAGGTGGATGGCATCCGCGGCGCCCTCGAGGGCTGGCTGGACGGGCCGGGGGCCGCGCTGATGGGCCGCTGGGGCGCGTCCTTCGACCTCCTGGGGCGCTGGCCGACGCTCTGTCCGGCGCTGGGGGCGGCGGCGGCGCGGGCGCACGCGCGGGCGCGCCCCGGGCCGCGGCGGCTCGTGGTGTTGATGGGCTACGACGGCCGGGACGAGCTGCGCGCGGCGGCGGCGCGGCGCGGCGGCGGCGGGGCGTCGGAGGCGGATTTTGCAGCGGCCTTGTGGACGGGCCACCTGCCGCCCGTGGACCTCGTGCTGCGCACCGGCGGCGGGGCGCATCTGTCCGCCGGCTTCTTGCTGTGGGGCATCGCGGAGGCCCGGCTGCGGGTGGTGGACACCCTCGCGCCGGCGCTCGCGCCCGCGGCGGTGCGCGCGCTGCTCCAGGCCGAAGCGGCGGCTGCGCCGCGCCGCTACGGGGCCTGACCCATGATCCGCATGCCCAGCCCCCGCGCCCACCTCCGCGGCACGTTGCGCGCCTGGGCCGCGCTGGCGGGCGACGAAGGGGCGGCCGGGGTGGTGGCGCGCTGGCTGGCGCGGCCGGCGGCCTTGCCGGAGGTGGTCGCGGCGGCGGACAACACGCTCAAGTACGACCTCTACCTCTCCGATGGCCCGGGAGGCCCGGCGCATGGGCTCGCCGTGGCCGATCGCTGGGAAGAGGGGCGTTTTCCGGTCGGGGCGCTGCTGGACGCGCTGGGCGGAGGCTACGCCTTGGAGGCCGCCGCGGCGCTGCGGGCGCGGCTCGACGCCGGCGGGATGCAGACCTTGGCCCTCGGCTTCGACCAGCCGGGCGCGCGGCCTCGGGCCAAGCTCTATTTGCAAGAGGCGGTGTGGGGGGCGGGGCTCGGGCCGCCCGGCGCCGTGGAGGCCGCGTTGCGCGCGGTGCTGCCGGGGCTGCCCCCGCCGCCGCCGCTGCCCGGGCCGGTCGGCGTGGTGACCGTGGAGGCGCCCGCGGGCGGGCCGCCGCGCGCCAAGCTCTACGTGGGCGGTCGAGACCCGCGGGCGCTGGCCGAGGGCATGGGCCCCGAGACGGCGGCGCTCGCGGCCGGGATCGCGGCGGCCTGCACCCACCCGGGGGGCTTCTGGTACCTGACGGTCCGGCTCGGGGCCGGGCAGCCGGTCCGAACGGCGCTCAACCACATCTACAACCACGTCCAGGATGGGTTTCGCGACGACGGCGCCGCGCTCGGCGCGGCCTGGGACGACGTCGCGCGACAGGTGGCGGGGACGCCCCTCGGGCCGCGCGTCCAGGCGCTGCGGGCGGGCCTCGGCGCGGCGGGCGGGCTGCGCCTCGTCCCCACGGCGACGGCCTGGGAGCCGGCGGGAGGCCGCGACGTCTACTTCGGCGCCTGGGACCTGGGCGGCGGCAGCGCGGAGGGCTCGGCATGAGCACGCCGCCGGCAGGCGAGGCCTCGCACCAGACCAAGGGCCTCGTGCGCCTGACCATGGCCTGCAACGAGCGCTGCCCGTTCTGCAACGTGCCGGTCGAAGACTACGCGCGGCCGACGCCCCCGCCGGCCGAGGCCGAGGCCGCCGTGGACGCGCTGCTGGCCGGGGGCGCCCGCACAGTCACCCTGAGCGGCGGCGAGCCGACCCTCCTGCGCCGGCGGCTCATCGCGCTCGTCGCGCGGGCGCGGGCGGGCGGGGCCGCCTTCGTGGAGCTGCAGACCAACGCCATCCTGGTGGACCGCCACTACGCGGCGGAGCTCGCAGCGGCGGGGCTCGGGTCGGCCTTCGTCTCGCTTCTGTCGGACGACGCCGCGCTGCACGACCAGCTGGCCGGGCTGCCGGGCGCCTTCCCGCGCTGCCTCGCGGGCATCGACGCCCTGCTCGACGCCGGCGTGCGGGTCACGCTGAACCCGGTCATCGCGCGGGCCACCCAGGCGCGCCTCGGCGCCTACGTGGACTTCGTGGCGGCCCGGCTGCCCCGCGTGCGCCTGCTCTCGCTGTCCGCGGTGCAGCCGCATGGCCGCGCACGCGCCCACCTCGACGCGCTGCTGCCGGACTACGCCACCCTCGGGCCGGCGGTGGTGCAGGCCCGCGCGCGCGCGGCGGCGCACGGCATCGAGCTCGTCAACCCCTACTGCGGGCTTCCGCTCTGCGTGGGCTGGCACGACGACCCAGCGCGCTGCGTGGAGGCGGCGGAGGGGGCCGCGGGCGGCTGGAAAGAGACGGTCGGCCTGGACAACCGCGGGGACAAAGTGCACGGCCCGGCCTGCGCCGACTGCGCGCACCGCACGCGCTGCCGCGGGGCTTGGGCCGCCTACTGGGAGCACCGGGGAGGCGCCGGCCTCGCCGCGCCGGCCCGCCGCACGTCGCCTTGGCGCGGCCGCGGCGGCGGGGACCCGGCGGCGCAGGAGGTC
>JBEIVK010000637.1:0-2752 GCA_040373935.1 Alphaproteobacteria bacterium | reverse complement strand
CGAGGCGCGCCTCTCGGTGGGCCCCGCGGCCGTGGAGGTGGCCGTGCTCGTCGATGGCCGCCGCGTGGCCGAGGGCGCGCTGGCGCGCCCGGTGAGCCCCTGCCGACTCGTGGTGGCGGCTTGGAGGCCGGCGAAGGTGCGCTTGGGCGGGCGGCGACCCCGGGGGTGTCGCCCGGCCTTCCGGGCGGCCCCGCGGAGTATCGGGCTCGCCGCGGTCGGCAAGGGGGTCCGATCGCGATAGCAACGCACTCCCCCGCGGGGCCGCCTCCCATCGGCCTCCCTGCTCATCCCCGGCGTCCAGCCATGAACCTCCCCCTCTTTCCGCGCGACCTCGCGGTCGCCGTCCTGGCGTCTGGGTCGGCGGGCAACTGCACGTACATCGGGGACGGGCGCGCCGGAGTGCTCGTGGACTGCGGGGTCTCCGCCAAGCAAGTGCTTGGCCGCCTGGACGCCGTCGGCCTGGGCGCGGCGCCCATCGACGCCGTGCTGCTCACCCACGAGCACGGGGACCACGTGGGCGGCGCGCGGGTGCTCGCGGCGCGGCTCGCGGCCCGCAACGGGGGGCGGCCCGTGCCCTTCTATGCGTCGCGCGGCACCATCGACGGCCTGCCGGCCGCGTGCGGCCCCGGCGGGCTGGAGGTCGTCCGCGCCGGGGAGCGCGTGCGCCTGCGCAGCCTGGAGCTGCGCGCCTTCGCCGTGCCCCACGACACCCCGGAGCCCCTCGGCTGGTCGGTCGCGTCGGGCGGCACCTCGGCCGTCGTCCTCACGGACCAGGGGCATGTCACGCCCGCGGCCGTCGACGCCTTGCGCGCGTCCGCCATCGCGGTCGTCGAGTTCAACCACGATCCCGAGATGCTGGATACGGGCTCCTACGACTGGCGCCTCAAGCGCCGCGTCGGCGGGGCCTACGGCCATCTCAGCAACGCCCAGGCCGCCGCCTTGCTCGCCGAGGGCCTCGGGCCCGCCCTCCGCGCGCTGCGTCTCGCCCATCTCTCCCGGGAAAACAACACGCCGGCCAAGGCCCTCGCCGCCGCCGCCGCCGTGTTGGCTGCCGCCGGCCGCCTCGACTCCGTGGAGCTGCGCGCCTGCGCCCAGGCCACGCCCGCCGAGGTCGCGCGCGTCCGCTGCGTGGACTGGTAGGCCCGCCCGGCGATAGGCGCCGGCACGCGCCCCGCCGCCTCCCGGAGCCCCATGATTTCCCGCTACAGCCGCCCCGACGCCGTTGAGATCTGGTCCGAGCAGCGCCGCTGCGCGCTGATGCTGGAGATCGAGCTGCTCGCGTGCGAGGCGATGGAGGCCGAAGGCGAGGTGCCCGCGGGCACCGCCGCCGCCTGCCGCGCCGCCGCCGCCCCGCTCTTCGCTGGCGGCTTCCCCCTCGCCCGCATCGCCGAGCTGGAGGCCACCCTCAAGCACGACGTCATCGCCTTTCTCACCGCCGTCAACGAGGTCGTCGGCGCGCCCGGCCGCCACCTCCACAAGGGCATGACCAGCTCGGACGTGCTCGACACCGCCCTCGCCGTGCAGCTCAAGGAGTCCGGCGCGCTCGTTCTGTCCGCGCTGGACCGCGTGCTCGACGGCCTCGAAGCCCAGGCCCGCGCCCACGCCCACACCCCCTGCATCGGCCGCAGCCACGGCATCCACGCCGAGCCCACCACCTTCGGCTGGAAGCTCGCCTACCTCTGGGACGCCCTGCGGCGCGCCCGCCTGCGCGTCGAGGCCGCCACCGAGGAGGTCGCCGTCGGCAAGGTCAGCGGCGCCGTCGGCACCTTCGCCCACCTGTCCCCGGCCGTCGAGGCCCACGTCTGCGCACGCCTCGGCCTGCGTGCGGCCCCGGTCTCCACGCAGGTCGTCGCGCGCGACGCCCACGCGGCCTTCTTCGGCGCCCTCGCCCTCCTCGCCACCACCATCGAGCAGGTCGCCGTGGAGATTCGCCACCTCCAGCGCACCGAGGTCGCCGAGGTCATGGAGGCCTTCACGCCGGGCCAGAAGGGCAGCTCGGCCATGCCGCACAAGCGCAACCCCATCCTCAGCGAGAACCTCACCGGCCTCGCCCGCCTCGTGCGCGGCTACGCCCAGGCCGCGCTCGACGACGTCGTCCTCTGGCACGAGCGCGACATCAGCCACAGCAGCGTCGAGCGCGTCATCGGCCCCGACGCTGTCGTCACCACCCACTTCATGCTCCACCGGCTCGACGCCCTCCTGCGCGGCCTCGTCGTGTTCCCCGCCGCCATGCAGGCCAACCTGGACCGGACCCAGGGCATCTGGTACGCCCAGCGCGCCATGCTGCTGCTCGTCGAGGCCGGCCTCTCCCGCGAGGACGCCTACGCCGCCGTGCAGCGCCACGCCCTCGCCGCGTGGGAGACGCAGACCCCGCTCCGCGCCCTCCTCGCCGACGACCCGGCCATCGCCCCGCTGCTCGACGCCGCGGCCCTCGACGCCATCGCGGACCCGCGCTGGTTCACCCGCCGCGCCGACGCCATCCTCGACCGCACCTTCGCCGGCCCCCGCAGCCGCGCCGCGGCAGGTTAGGCCCGCCGCATGAAGGTCCTCTCCCTCAACGGCTCCCTCCGCAGCGCCTCCAACACCCAACGCGCCCTCGACGTCGCCCTGGCCGCCGCCTCCGCAGCCGGCGCCAGCGCGCAGGCCCTCCACCTCGGCGCGCTCCAGCTCCCGTGGTGCGACGGCCGGCCCGACGAGTCCACCTACGGCGGCGACGCCCCCGCCCTCCGCGCCGCCATCCTCGGCGCCGATG
>JBEIVK010000359.1:0-4561 GCA_040373935.1 Alphaproteobacteria bacterium | reverse complement strand
CGCCGGGCCGCACGGAGGCGCATGGCGCCGACCCCGGAGGACACGCGGTGCCGGGCGAAGCCCGGCAGGCGCCCGGACGGTTCAGTTGAGCGTGACGCCCTTTTCGGACTGGACCTTGACCTCGTAGCCCTTGTCGGCCCAGGCCTTCTCGACGGTGGCCATCCAGGCCTCGATGTCCTTGGCGGACTTGACGGGCTCGGGGGTGGTGGCGATGGGCCACGGGGACTCGACGGTGCAGCCCTTGAGCTTGGGCTTCAGGCCCTTGAGGGCGGCCTCGGTGTCCGTGAGGATGACCCAGCGGCGGCCGCCTTCGCGCACCTCGACGGCGTGGAGGATGGCCTGCTTCTCGCCCTTGCAGTCGCCGGCCTCGATGGCGGCGGCGCCGTAGAGGAAGCCACCGCCGTCTTGCACGCGGTCCGGGTAGACCGTGGGGAGAAGGCGCGCGGCCGCCTGTTGGGAGCCAGCGTTGGCGAGGCGGTCGGCGACGGCGCGGGCGCGGGGCGGATCCACCGCGCGGGCGACCTCAACGAGCGCGGCCTCGAGCTTCGCTTGGTCTTCGGTGGAGAGGGCGGCGCCCAGGTCGGGTGCCACGGCGGCGTCCATCTGCATCAGGATGGCGTCGTAGGGACCACCCTTTGCGGCCTTGACCGCGCCCTTGGTGAGGGCGGGCAGGGCGGCGCCGCGCTGCTTCTTGACGTAGATGTCGAGGAGCGCGTTGAACTTCTCGTCGAACTGGCGGTTGGGCGGCGTCTCGACCTGGCCGGTGAGCCAAGTGGTGAGGCCGGCGTCCCCGCAGGCGATGAAGGCGTCGTCCCACTGCTGGAACTCGATGTCGCGCAGGCCGAAGTACGCGCCCTGGAGGAAGCGGACGACGGTCGCGCTCTCGCCGCAGGACTCGCCGACGCGCCGGGCGACCTCGTCCCGGGCGCTGTAGTCGCTGATCTTGGAGAGCTGGGCCCAGACGGGAGACCAGACCTCGGCGTCGATGGCGGCGCGCGTGAGGCTGACGAGGGCGTCGGTGTCCGTCGCGTTGGACATGACCTTGGTGTAGTTGGCCTCGCCGAGCGCCTTGTCGCACTTGGCGAGATCCCGAAAGGCGGCGCCGATGGCATCGCCCTTGGTGGACTCCGCCTTCTTGAGCGCGGCGTCGCAGGGGCCGGCCTGGGCCGTGGAGAGCAGGGAGAGCGCGAGCGCGAGCGAGACGACCATGCGGGTGGCTCCGGGCCGTTGGGGGGAGCGGCCCTGACAGAATGGGCGGAGGGTTTACCGAGTTGGCGGCGTGGCGTCGAGGGCCGACCGAAAGACCCGGGGGCGGGCGCCGCGCTTCCCGGGGATGGTGCGGGCGGCGGCGACCCGGGCAGGATACGCACGCGAAGCGAGCGGCGCCGGCCGCTCGGAGGACCTTGAGTCGATGGCCCAGCCCCGCGCCCTTCCTGCGAGCCTGATTACGGGCGAGAACGCTGCTTTCCTCGATGAAATGTACGCCCGCTGGTCGGCAGACCCGGGGGCGGTGCCCGCAGAGTGGGCTGCGGTGTTCGCGGAGGAGGGGCCTGGCGCTGCTGGCGCGGGTTCAGGCCCGCACATCCCGGCTCCGCCGCTGTTCGGGGGCCGGGGCCCGGCGGCGGCCGCTGCGGCTGCTGCGGCGCCGATGGCGGGGGATGTCTGGTCTGCGGTGCGGCGGCAGGTGGCGGTGGCGCAGCTCATCAATGCGTACCGGGTCCGGGGGCACAGCTTCGCCCAGATCGACCCGCTCGGGTTGACGGCCCGCACGGCCCACCCGGAGCTGACGATCGGTTTCTACGGGCTCACCGAGGCCGACTTGGACCTCCCGGTGTCGGGGCGTCCGTTGTACGGCGTGCCCGAGGAGACGACGGTGCGGGCGGTCTTGGCGCGGCTGCAGGCGGCGTACTGCGGTGGCTTCGGCGTCGAGTTCATGAACATCCCGGACGTCGACAAAAAGCAGTGGGTGCAGCAGCGCATCGAGACGCTGCCGGACGCCCGCGTGCTGGACGTGCCGGCGGCGCGGCGGGCGTTGCGCTTTGTGTCGGACGCCGAAAACTTCGAGCGGCTGCTCCACAACCGCTTCCCGGGCACGAAGAGGTTCTCCGTCGAGGGCGCGGAGACGCTGGTTCCCTTGCTCGACTTCGTGCTCGGGCGGGCGGCGGCGCTCGGCGTCGACGAGTGCCTCCTCGGGATGGCCCATCGCGGCCGCCTCAACGTGTTGGCGAACATCCTCGAAAAGCCGGTGAAGGCCATCGTGGACGAGTTCGAGGGCAAGTCGCACGGGCCTGCCTCGGGTTCGGGAGATGTCAAGTACCACCTTGGCTATTCGTCGGTGTTCCGCACCGCGGGCGGGCAGTCGGTCCTGATGTCGCTGGCCTTCAACCCGTCGCATTTGGAGGCGGTGGATCCCGTGGTGGAGGGGCGGGCGCGGGCCCGTCAGGACCGCCGGGGCTCCGGCTCCGGGCGCAACGTGCTGCCGCTGCTCATCCACGGCGACGCCGCGTTCGCGGGGCAGGGCATGGTGGCCGAGGTGCTCAACCTGTCGGAGCTCAAGGGCTACCGCACGGGGGGCACGGTCCACGTCATCGTGAACAACCAGATCGGCTTCACCACGTCGCCCGATGACGCCCGCTCGACGCCGTACTGCACGGACGTCGCGCGCATGCTGGGCGTGCCGATCTTCCACGTCAACGGGGAGGACGTCGCGTCGGTCGCCGCGGTGGCGCAGCTGGCGGCCGAGTGGCGCCAGACCTTCCAGCAAGACGTCATCATCGACCTGTACTGCTACCGGAAGCACGGGCACAACGAGGGCGATGAGCCGTCGTTCACCCAGCCGATGATGTACGACGCCATTCGGCGGCGGCCGACCCCGCGGGCGGCCTTCGCGCGCGCGCTCGTGGGGATGGGCCTGCTCACGGAGGCGGAGGTGGACGCCATCGCCGCCGACAGCCTGGACCGGCTGGAGGCGCATCTGCGCAGCGACGCCGAGCACTCGACGTCGACGAGCGCGCGGGCGGACGTGGTGCAGCTCTGGTCGGCCTACCGCGGGGACTTTTTTGCCCCGGTGGACACCCGGGTGCCCCGGGCGCGCCTCGACGCCCTTGTCACGGCCGCGAACACCGTGCCCGAGGGCTTTCATGCGCACCGCAAGGTGCTGAAGGTCTTGGAGCAGCGCCTGGAGATGGTGCGCGGCGAGCGCCCCGTGGACTGGGCGGTGGCCGAGCAGGCCGCGTATGCCTCGCTGGTCGACGCTGGCTACCGCGTCCGCCTGTCCGGGCAGGACTCCGGGCGCGGCACCTTCACCCATCGCCACGCGGTGCTGGCGGATGTGCAGACGGGCGGCGAGTGGGTCGGGCTCGCGCATGTGCGGCCGGGCCAGGGCACCTTCGAGGTGTATGACTCCCTGCTCTCCGAGGCCGCGGTGCTGGGCTTCGAGTACGGCTACGGCCTGGAGTGGCCGGATGGGCTCGTGCTGTGGGAGGCGCAGTTCGGCGACTTTGCGAACGGCGCCCAGGTCATCATCGACAACTTCATCCTCTCGGGCGAGCAGAAGTGGGCGCGGTGCTCCGGCGTCGTGATGCTGCTGCCGCACGGCTACGAGGGCCAGGGCCCCGAGCACAGCTCGGCGCGCTTGGAGCGCTACCTGCAGTCCTGCGCGGAAAACAACGTGCAGGTGGCCAACTGCACGACGCCCGCCAGCTTCTTCCACTTGCTGCGGCGGCAGGTGCTCGCGCCGGCGCGGAAGCCGCTGGTCGTCATGTCGCCCAAGAGCCTGCTGCGCCATCCCGAGTGCATCTCGACGATGGACGAGTTGGCGGAGGGTGGGTTCCAGCCGGTGATCGGCGAGGTGGACCCGGCGGTGCAGGGCGTGCGCCGGGTCGTGCTGTGCTCCGGCAAGGTCTACTACGAGCTTCGGGCGGCGCGCCGCGCCGCTGGGCGCCAGGACGTCGCGATCATCCGGTTGGAGCGCCTCTATCCGTTTCCCGCCGAGGAGATTCGCGCGGCGCTCGCGCAGCACCCGGGCGCCGAGGTGGTCTGGTGCCAGGAAGAGCCGCGCAACATGGGGGCCTGGCCGATGCTCGACGAGTGGCTGGCCGAGCTGCTCGGGGGGCGGTCGGCGCGCTACGCCGGGCGGCCGGCTGCGGCATCGCCCGCGACGGGCTACCCCGCCAAGCACAAGGCAGAGCACGAGGCGCTGCTTCGCGCGGCGCTCGAGCCCTGAACTGATTCGATACTGGAGTATCCATGAGCGACCGTATCGCCGTCGTGATTCCGACCATTGGGGAGTCCATTTCCTCTGCGACCATCAACGCGTGGCTGAAGAAGCCGGGTGAGGCCGTGCGCGCCGGGGAGAACCTCCTGCTCGTCGACAGCGACAAGGCGAGCCTCGAAGTTCCGTCTCCGGCGGCGGGGGTGTTGGCCGAGGTGCTCGCCGAGGCGGGGGACGAGGTCAAGATTGGCGCGACGGTCGCATGGCTGCAGGCGGGCGTGGCCGCGGCGGTGGCGGCGGCTCCGGTGGTGGCGTCCGCGGCACCGGCTGCGGCGGCGCCCGCTGCGG
>JBEIVK010000362.1:0-4539 GCA_040373935.1 Alphaproteobacteria bacterium | reverse complement strand
GGCGTTACGGGGGAAACCAGGGGTTTCCCCTGTCTCCCGATGATGGCGCGGGGGACGCGGCGGGCCGGGGCGACGGCTCAGCCCCCGGGCGGCGGGGCGACGGTGGACTCCCGCAGGCGGGCGACGAGGCCTTCTTCGCGCTTCGCGGCGGAGGCGCGGCGCGGCGCTTCGCGGGCCGGCGCCGGGCGCAGCGGCGGTCCCGGGCGGGTGAGGAAGGGGGCGTTACGGGGGAAACCAGGGGTTTCCCCTGTCTCCCGATGATGGCGCGGGGGACGCGGCTGGCCGGGGCGACGGCTCAGCCCCCGGGCGGCGGGGTGACGGTGGACTCCCGCAGGCGGACGACGATGCCTTCTTCTCGGAGGAGGCGGCGAAGCTCCCATTTGTCGATCTGGGCGAGGTTGTCGAGGATGCGTTGGATTTCGGCGGTGCGACTGTCCATGGCGGCGAGCAGGCGGCGGCTGTCGGCGATGGCGAGGCGGGCGTCGCCCATCAGCGCGCGGCCGTCGTCCACGGCGGCGGGCAGCGCGGCGGCGGTGGTGTCGAGGCGGGCGACGGCGGAGTCGGCCTTTTGGAGGATGGGCCGGGCCTCGGCGAGCGTGCGGTCCACCGCGTCGAGGGTGCGGCGGGCGTCGCTGACGAGGGCCGGGAGGGCGGCGCTGGCCTCGGCGCCGTGGGCGAGGATGGCCTCGGCGTCGCGCAGCATGCGGGCGGGGCGCGCCGGGTCTTCGTTGATGGCCGCGACGAGGGCGCCGATGGCGGACTGCAGGGCCTCGGGCTCGACGGCGCCGAGCAGCGGGCCCAAGCGGTTGACCAGCTCGTCGATCTCGGTGCCGCCGCGGGCGACCGCCAGCTCGGACCCATCGGCGAGCAGCGGCGCATCGCGCGATTGTGGAGTGAGGGCGAGGTATTTTTCGCCCAGCACGGAGCGGGCGCGGACCTGCACGATGGCGTCGGCGCGCAGGCCGGCGGCGGCGTCCAGCTCGACGTTGAGCACGGCGCGGTCGTGGTCCACCCGGAGGGCGGCCACCCGGCCGACGTCCACGCCCGCGACCTTGACCGCCGCGCCTTCGGTCAGGCCGGCGGCGTCGGCGAGCACGACGCGCACCTGCACGCTGTCGCCCAAGCCGCGGAGGGCGCCGACCTTGAGAGACATGAACGCCAGCAGCGCGACCGTCACGACGACGAGGATGCCGACGCCCACCTCCTGCTTGCGGGAACGTTCCATGGCTACACCAGGCGGACGATGGGCAGGCGTGCCGACCCGCCGGGGGCGTCGGGCAGCACGAGGTTGCGGGAAAAGAACGCGCGGACCACCGGCTCGGGCGAGGAGAGCACCTCGGCGGTGCGGCCCCAGGCGGCGAGGCGGCCGCCGGAGAGCATGGCGATGTGGTCGGCCACGCGCACGGCGCCGACGATGTCGTGCGTGATGACGACGAAGGTGACGCCCAGCTCGCGCTTCATGTCGAGGATGAGCGCGTCGATGGCGTCGGAGGTGAGGGGATCGAGGCCGGAGTTTGGCTCGTCGAACAGCACGATCTCCGGGCGCGACACGATGGCGCGGGCGAGGCCGACGCGCTTGCGCTGGCCGCCGGACAGGGACGAGGGCGCGCGCGGGGCCGTGCCGGCCATGCCGACCTTGGCGAGCGTGTCCTCGACGATGGCGCGGCGGGCGGTGGGGCTCAAGTCGGGCCGGTGGTGGTCCAGGGGGAAGGCGACGTTTTCGCCGACGGTGAGGGAGTCGAAGAGCGCGCCGTCTTGGAAGAGCATGCCCATGCGCCGGCGCACGGCGTAGAGGGCGGCCTCGCCCGCCGTGCCCATGTCGGTGCCGAAGCACAGGACGCGGCCGGCGTCGGGCGAGATGAGGCCGACGATGTGTTTGAGGAGCACACTTTTGCCGGTGCCCGAGGGGCCGACGATGGCGGTCGTCTCGCGCTCGGGGATGGCGAGGCTCACGCCGTCGAGCACGACGAGCGAGCCAAAGCGCTTGTGGACGGCGTCGAGTTCGATGATGCTCATCGGCCGTACATGATCTCGGAGAGGAAGTAGTTCAGGGCGACGCAGAGCACCGCGCTGGTGACGACGGCGCGGTTGGTGGCGCGCCCGACGCCCTCGGGGCCGCTCTCGCAGAAGTAGCCGTACCAGCACGAGACCGTGCAGATGAGCGCGCCGAAGATCATGCCCTTGATCTGGCCGTAGAGGAAGTCGACGGGGCGGATGCCGGTGGTCGCGAACTCCAAGAAGACGTGGCCGTTGAGCCCGAGCTGGTGCACGGCGACGGCGTAGCCGCTGGCGACCATCACGAAGATGGAGAGCACGGTGAGCGCCGGCAGCACGAGGAGGATGCCGACGAGGCGCGGCGCGACCAGGAAGGCCAGCGGGTTGACCGCCATGACCTCCAGGGCGTCGATTTGCTCGCGGATGCGCATGACGCCGAGCTGCGAGGCCATCTCCGTGCCGGCCTTGGCGGCGACCATGCTGGCCGCGATGATGGGCGCCAGCTCGCGCACGCCGGCGAGGCTGACGAACAGCCCGACGAGGCGCTGCCCGCCGAGGGGCGTGAAGGCGGCGTGGCCTTGCAGCGCGAGGTTGGTGCCGACGAAGCCGGCGATGACGAGCAGGACCGGCAGGGACAGCACGCCGATGCGGTAGGACTCCCCCAGCACGGCGCCCCCCGGCACGCCGTGGCGGCGCACGGCCCGCACGAAGGCCGCCACGAACAGCGCGTAGTGGCCGACGCCGCCGAGGGTACGGAGGAGCAGGGGCTCGGCGGGGCGGCTCACGTCGTCGCCCCGAAAAATGCAGAGGTGAGCAGGTAGTTGGCCGAGATGAACACCAGCACCGAGTGGACGACGGTGTCGTTGACCGCGCGGCCGACGCCCGCGGCCCCGCCGGTGGCGAAGGTGCCGTGGTAGCTCGCGACGAGGCCGATGCAGAGCCCGAAGACGACCGTCTTGACGACGCCCGCCCAGATGTCGAGCGGGGTGGTGAGCGCCCAGAGGCTCTGCAAAAAGATGCCGGAGGGCTCGTTCTTGACAAGGACCGCGGTGAACCAGCCGCCGAAAAGCCCGGCGCTGCTGCCCGCCACGTAGAGCAGCGGGCAGGAGAGGGCGAGCCCGAGCAGCCGCGGCAAGACGTGGACGCGCAGCGGGTCCACGGCCATGACGGCGGTGGCGTCCAGCTCCTCCTTGATGCGCATGGCGCCGAGCTCGGCCGCGCAGGAGCTGCCGCCCTGGGCCGCGATGAGCACGCTGGCCATGACGGGGGCCAGCTCGCGCAGCACGGTGACGCTGACCAGCGACGACAGCAGACGCTCCGCCCCGAACACGCGGAAGATCTCGAGCCCCTGGAGGCTGACGACCATGCCGAACGGCAGCGTGACCGCGACGACGGGCGGCAGGCAGCGCGTGGAGGTGGACCACACGTGGCCGAGGATGGCGCGGCCGAAGAGCGGCGGGGTGCACGCGCGCCAGGCCAGCGCCCCGGCGAAGGCCCCGACGCGGCCCAAGGCGGCGAGGCGCGTCTCCAGGCTGCGTCGGATCGGACCCATCGGGCGCCCCTATCCCGCCGTGGCGGGGCCGGTGCCCGCTCGTTAGTGCGGGGAGATGCGTCGCCTCGTCCCTGTCGTCCTTGCGCTCCTCCTGCCCCTCGTGTCGCCGCGTGCAGAGGCCCAGCCGGCGGTCCCGCCGCTCCCGGTCGCTGCCGAGGCGTCGAGCGCCTGGTACGCCACGCGCGCCGTGTCGCTCCAGCGCTTCGCGGAGGGCGGCCCGGCCCTGGGCGAGGTGGCCGCCGGGGCCGAGCTCGCGCTCGTGCTGATGGACGGCGCGATGGCCCGCGTGCGCCACCGGGCGGACATCGGCTGGGTCCCGGCCGACGCGCTGAGCCGCGTGCCCCCCGCCGCGGCGCTTCCCGCGGACGCGCCGGCGCCTGTCGATGCCGCGGCGCCCGCGCCCGCGGCGCCGGCGCCCTGAGGCTCAACGCGCCGTCTCGGGCACCCGCCACACCGTGAGCCCCCGGGCCCCGCCCGGCCCCGTCCACGTGAAGATGACCTCCGGCCCCGGCAAGGCGTCGGCCTCCGCCACCACGAGTCGGCAGGGGCTCACCGGGCGCGCCAGCGCGCCCTCGGCCACGCGGCGGCCATCGACGAGCACGGCCACCTCCACGGCCGCGGGGCCCACCGAGAGGCGCGCCTCGGCGGGTTTGCCGTCGCGCAGGAAGGCGGCCGACGTCCCGCCGTCGCAGGGGGCGTGCAGCGCGGCCCAGCCGTCGAGGCTGGGCGGCAGCGGGACAGGCCCGGGGCCGAGCAAGGGGCGCACGGCGGGCCGCTCGTCTCCCGTTGGGCCGGCGAGCAGCAAGTCTCCCGGCCGCACAAACACGCGCAGGCCCGGGTCTGCCGTGTCCACCGCGAGCAGCAGGGGCGGCAGCGCGTGGGCCGGCGAGGCGGCGGCGAGGAGGACGGCGAAGGAGCGCATCGGCTGGCGGCGAACCCGCGGGTGTGGCCCGGACGTCCGGGCGGCCCCGCGGAGTATCGGGCTCGCCGCG
>JBEIVK010000255.1:0-5716 GCA_040373935.1 Alphaproteobacteria bacterium | reverse complement strand
GGCTTCGTCGCGCGCTGGAACGAGTCGACCGGCGCCACCGTGCTGCTCACGAGCCACGACATGGCGGATGTCCAAGCGCTGTGCCCGCGCATCCTGGTCATCGTCGGAGGGCGGCTGCGCTTCGACGGCCCGCCCCGCGCCCTGGTGCAGCAGCTCGCGCCCCACAAGCGGGTGCGCGTCCGCAGCGCCGCCCCGCTGTCCGATGCGGTCAAGGCGCGCTTTTCGTTGGTGGAGGACGCAGACGGCGCCGTGGCCGCCGTGGCGCCCGATGCGCTGCCCGCGTTCCTGGCCGCGCTCCTCCAGGCCGCCCCGGTGACCGACCTGAGCGTCGAGGAGATGCCCCTGGAGGAGGCCATGCGTCGCCTGCTCTCCGAGGGCGCCGCATGAGCCTGCGGGCCCTCCGCGCCGCGCCCACGCTGCTGCGCGTCGGCCTCGCCGAGATGGCGGCCTACCGCGCCGAGCTGGTCATCTGGATCCTCACCGCCACCATGCCGCTCGTGATGATGCTGGTCTGGGACCGCGTGGCCGACGGCGGCCCCGTCCAGGGCTACAGCCGCGACGCCTTCGCGCGCTACTTTCTGTCCAGCCTCGTGGCGCGGCAGCTCGTCGCCGCGTGGGTGCTCTGGGAGATCGAGAGCGGCGTGCGCACAGGGAGCATCGGGCCGGCCCTCCTCAAGCCGGTGCACCCGATGTGGGGCTGGGCGGCTGACACCCTGGCCGCCCTGCCTTTTCGCCTGCTCGTCCTCGCGCCGCTGCTCGGGCTCATCCTCTGGTGGCGGCCCGGCGCCCTGCCCCAGCTTGACGCGGCGGCCGCGCTCGCGTTCGCCGCGAGCACCGCGCTCGGCTGGTGTGTGTACTTTGGCCAGCAGGCGCTCATCGGCTGCGGCGCCTTCTGGTTCACGCAGGTGAGCGGCGTGTGGTCCGCCTGGTTCGGCCTCTTCGCCCTGGCCTCCGGGTACCTCTTCCCGCCCGAGCTGCTCCCCGGCGCCTTCGCAGCGGCGGCGCGGCTCTCGCCCTTCTACGCCACGATGGGTGTGCCAACGGCGATCCTCTCCGGCGGCCTGCGCGGGCCCGCCGCCTGGTCCGCGATCGGGGGGCAGGCGGCCTGGGCCGTGGCGATCGGCGCGGTGCTTGCCCTGGTTTGGCGCGCCGGCGTGCGGCGTTTGGAGGCGGTGGGGGGCTGACCGGTGGGCCCCGCGCCGCGTTTCGGCCTATAAGTATGCACACCATGTTGGCCCCCCCTCCACCGGCTCCGTCCTCCCTCCTGCGTCGGGCCTTTCGCCTTCTCGATCCGCTGCTCCCGCCCGCCGTGGGCGCCGCTGGCGCCGAGGAGCGCCTGCGCGGCCGCTTCCTCCTCCTGTTCGCGCTCCTGTACGTAGCCATCGGTGGGCTCGTCGCGGTGGCCCGCAGCACCGCCCCGGACGCCACGGTGGCCGAGCTGGGGGCGTTCTGCGGCGGGCTGGCGCTCGCGCCGGCGTCCATCGCCCTGCTGTGGGCCCGCGGCGCCATCCGGCCCGCGGCAGCGTCGGTCCTCGGCGGGGCCAGCCTCACCTTCCTCGTCGGCACCTCCTTCACCGGCGGGCTCGGCTCGCCGTCGGCGTCCTGGGTCGTCGCGCTGCCCTTCGCCTCTGGCTTTTTCCTCGGCCGCGGCGCCGTCCTTCCCTCCACTGCCGGCGCGCTGGCCCTCGTCGGCCTCCTCGCCGCAGGCCACGCCACCGGGGCGCTGCCCCCGATGGCCCCCGGCCGCCTTCTGTATTCCACCGCCACCTTGAGCGCGCTCATCGCGTTCACCGCCCTGGTCGCGCGCCTCCACGAGTGGTCGGCCGCCCGCGCCCGCGCCGCCGAAGAAGACGCCGCGGCCCTGGCCGACCTCATCTCCGCCCAGGCCGCCACGGGCGCGGTCGTCGTCGCGGACGGCGCCGTGCGCTGGGTGAACGACGCCGCCCTCGCCCTCCTGGGGCGCACCCGCAAGGACACCCTCGGCCAGCCGTGGGCCTCGCTCGTCCCCGCCGCCGCCCTCCCCCACCGGAGTGGCCGCCCGAGCCGCGCCGAGCTGGAAGACGCCTTCCCCGGCGGCCCGCGCCACATCGAGCTGCGCAACGAGCCCGTGGTCACCACCCGCGGCCCGCGCGTGCTGGTCACCTTGACCGACCAGACGGAGCGCGTGGCGGCCGAGCGGGCCCGCCTGCGCATGGAGGCCCGCCTCGCCGAGAGCGAGCGCATGGACAGCGTGGGCCGCATCGCCGGGGGCGTCGCCCACGACTTCAACAACCTGCTGGTCGGCATCCTCTGCAACGCAGAGCTGCTACGCGGCCAGGCGAGCACCGAGGGCGAAGAGGCGGTGGAGGACATCGTCGTCGCCGCCAAGACCGCGGCAGGCCTCGTCGGGCAGCTCCTCGCGTACGCCGGCCGCGGGCGCGCCGTCCTGCAAGAGATCGACGCCGGCCCCGCCATCCGGGAGGCGACGCGCCTCGCGGAGGCCGCCCGCCGCCGGCCGCGGGTCTGCGCGGTCGAGGGCTTGGACCACGCCGTCCTCCACGCAGACCCGGCCCTGTTCTCCCAGGTGTGCACGAACCTCCTCACCAACGCCATCGACGCCACCCCCGCCGACGCCGGCCCCGGCGCCGTGCGCGTGCGCCTGGACCGCATCGACGCCGACGCATCGACGCTCGCCCAGGACCGCCTGCCGGGACAGCCGCCCGCCCCCGGCCGCTACGTGCGCGTGGCCGTCGTCGACGCAGGTCCGGGCATCGCCCCCGCAGATCAATCCCGGATGTTCGAGCCGTTCTACACCACCAAGCCCACCGGCCGGGGCCTCGGCCTCGCGGCCGTTCAGGGCATCGTCAAGCGCCTGGGCGGCGCGCTCCTCCTCGACTCTGCCCCCGGCAAGGGCTCCCGTTTCTGCGTTCTGCTGCCGGCTGAGGCACCGGCGCCGCGCGCCGAGGCACCGGCGCCCAGCGCCGAGGCGCCCGCCGAGGCGCCCGCGCCCCCGCAGATCCTCGTGGTCGACGACGACCCCCAGGCCCGGCAGCAGCTCGTGCGGGTGCTGCGGCGGGCGGGGTGGGGCACCACCGAGGCCGGGTCGGCAGGAGAAGCGCTGGCCCTGCTCCAAGCCGCCGCGCCGCCCTTCGCTGCGGCGTTGGTGGACGACCTGATGCCCGATCTGGACGGAGCCGAGGCAGGGCGTGCGTTGCGCCGGGCGCATCCGGCCCTGCCGCTGGTGCTGTGCATGGGCGGGCCTCTCCGCCCGGCGCCGGCCGAGTTCGCGGCATCGGTCGCCAAGCCCTGCGCGCCGGATGTGCTCGTTGCGGCGGTGGCCCGCGCGGTGGGTGTGGCCGCCTCGTGACCGCAGGCGGCTGGGGCCGCCGGATCCGCCGGGAACGCGCGACATCGCCGCCCAGCGCGGCCTTTCGTGCGCCGGTTCAACGCCCCTCAAGTGCGCCCGGCGGAGGTCCGTAGAGGTCGAGCCGCGTCCCCCCACCGGCGCCGCCCAACCGCACCGTGTCCCTGCGTCCCGCCCCCGCCGCGCCCCCGCTCGCCCCGCCCGGTGGCGCCCTCACGGCGCGCATCTGGGCCTTGGCCGACACCTTCCTCCCGCCGGGCCTGCCGGCCACCGCGCGGGTCGAGCGGCTGCGGGCGCGCCTGCTGATCGTCTTCTGCTGGCTGTTCGTCGCGGTGGCCGGCATCGCCGTGCTGCCGCGCGCAGCCGACCCCGCGTCCACCGCGGCCGAGCTGCTCACCTTCGCGGTGTACGTGCTGCTGGCCGCGGCAGGCCCGTTCATCCTGCGGGCGACGGGCCAGGTGCGGGGCGTGGCGATGGGCGTCGCCATCGTCGGCCTCAGCTCTGCCGTGGCCGGCGCCGTCGCGATGGAGGGGGTGTTCTCCACCTCCATCGTCTGGGTCGGCACGCTGCCCATCCTCCTGTCCTTTCTCATCGGGCCCTCCTCCACCCTCCCCGCGGTCCTCGTCGCCAGCGTTGTGTTCCTGGGGGTCGCCACCCTTCACGTCTTCCATCTCGCGGCGCCCGCGTCTGCAAACGCCCTCATCCACCGGGTCGTCAACCTCATCGCGCTCACCGCCTTCAGCGCCATCCTGGCCCGTCTGCACGAGTGGGCCGCCGCCGAGGCGCAGGCCGGCGAAGCCGACGCGCAGGCCCTGTTCGAGCAGGCGGCCGTGCAAGCGGGCGTCGCCACCATCGTGCTGGAGGGCGGGCGCGTGCTCACCGCCAACGCCGCCGCCGACGCCCTGCTCAGCCGGGACGGCCGCCCGCTCGTCGGCACCACCTGGGCCGCGATCGCCCCGGCCGGCGCAGAGGCCGCGGCCGCCCCCGGCGCGCACCGCGTCGAGCTGGACGTCGCGTCCCCGGCCGGCCCCCGACGCATCGAGATGCGCAGCAGCGCCATCCCCGGCCGCAGCACGCCGCTCGTCTTGATCCTGCTCATCGACCAAACGGATCGCTGGGCCCAAGAGCGCGAGCGCCGCCTGCTGCACGCCCGCCTCCAGGAGACCGAGCGCCTGGACAGCCTGGGCCGCATCGCTGGCGGGGTCGCCCACGACTTCAACAACCTGCTGGTCGGCATCATGTGCAACGCCGAGCTGCTCGCCCAGAGCCCGCAGCTCAGCCCGGACGACCGCCTCTCCCTGTCCGACATCCGCACCGCCAGCGAGCGCGCCGCCAGCCTCGTCGCCCAGCTGCTCGCGTACGCCGGCCGCGGGCGCGCCGCCTTGCGCCCCCTCGACGCCGTGGCGGCCACCCGCGAGGCCGTGCAGCTCGCCGAGGCCGCCCGTCGCAGCCCGCGCGCCATCGCCCTCTCCGCCACCGATGCCGCGGGCGCCTGCACGGTCTTGGCCGACGCCGCGCTGTTCGCGCAGGTGTGCACCAACCTGCTCACCAACGCCATCGACGCAGGAGGCCCCAACGCGGCCCCCGGCAGCGTGCGTGTGCAGGTCGACAGCGTCGATGCCAACGCCGCCCTGCTCGCGCAGAGCCTGGTCCCGGGCCAGCCGCCCGCCCCCGGGCGCTACGTGCGGGTCACCATCACCGACGGGGGGCCCGGCATCCCCCCCGAGCTGCGGGGCCGCCTCTTCGAGCCCTTCTTCACCACCAAATCCTCCGGCAGCGGCCTCGGGCTGCCCGCCGTCCAGGGCATCCTCAAGCGCCTCGGCGGCGCGCTCCTGCTGGACTCGCCGCCCGGCGCCGGCGCCACCTTCACCGCGCTGTTCCCGCCCTCCGCCGGGGTCCCCCTCGAAGACGGCCCCTCCGCGGAGCGCCCCGCCGCGCAGTCGTCCCGCCGGCTCCGCGCGATGGTCATCGACGACGACCCGCTCGTGCGCGCCCAAATCGCCCGCGTGCTCACCCGCGCCGCCATCGCCGTCACCGAGGCCGACGCCGGGGCGCCGGCCCTCGCCGCCCTCGACCACGACCCATCCCCCGTCGACCTCGTCCTCATCGACTTCCTCCTGCCCGGCATGGACGGCGTCGAGCTCGCCCGCCACCTGCGCCGCCGCCACCCCGCCCTCCCGCTCATCCTCTGCTCCGGCACCGTCGCAGACGCCGACGTTCCCGACGGCCTGTTCGCCGCGGTCGTGCCCAAGCCCTTCGCCCCCGCGGCCCTCGTGGACGCCGTGCTGCGGGCCACCCCCAGCGTCGGCTGAGGCACCCCGCCCACGCTTCTCATCAGAGGACAGGGGAAACCGAGGTTTCCCCCGTAACGCC
>JBEIVK010000680.1:0-2587 GCA_040373935.1 Alphaproteobacteria bacterium | reverse complement strand
GGACCGGCCGTCCCGGCCGCGCGCTCCGGCCGGTGGCGCGCGGAGCGCCGGGCGGGGTGCCTGTCCCGGCCGAGGCGGGACCCCCGGCCGTGCCTCCCGGCGGGGGGCCTGGCCCCGCGCGGCCTGCCCGGACGTGCATTTCGCAAGGAGCAAGGATACAAAGCGCCCCGCGGCCCAGACCCTGAGGTGAAAAATGCGCGCGGTTTCCCACCCCTCCGTGGAGTCGTCCCGCCGCCGCCGGCCGGCGTGCAGGCCGGCGGTCCTGATCGGCGCGCTCGTGGCCGCCGGGTGTTCGGGGGGCGCAGGAGACACCGCCCCGTCGGCCGGGGGCTTCGCGCTGGAGCTCGTGCCGGTCGAAGACGCCGGGGAATGGCAGGGCTTCGTCGCGGACTATCCGGACGGCCAGCTCGGGGACGTCGGCCTGGTCACCGAGCCGCGCACCATCGCGGTCGCGGGGCTTGGCGAGGCATCCGGCGTCTATCATTTTGTCAACAACATCTCGGACGACCTCTTCTCCGCGCTCTGGCGGCGGGTCGACGGTCTGGAAGACCGGCCCTACACCTTCGATGTCGAGGTGGAGCTCGCGACGCCCTACGGCGCCGAATGCCAGATCGGAGCCGCAGGCAACGTCTTCCTGAAGCCGGGCCTCTCCACGGCTCCGCCGGATGTCTTCATCGACGAGGGCGGCTGGGTGCGCGCGACGGTGGACCACGGGCAGCAGTCGGTCGAGGGGCCCACCTTCCCCATCTTGGGGGACCTCACGAACGACCTTCCTGGCTGCGACCCTGCGGGCTCCTGGGGCCCCATCGTGGGGCGCACCGCTGAGCCCATCGTCATCACGCCGGTCAACGGAGCCATCTACGTCTTCCTGTCGACAGAGTCGGCATGGGAAGGCCCCCATGAGCTGCTCTGGCTTTCGGCCCGTCTCACCGAGCGGGAGTAGCGGCCCGGGCTTGGCCTTCCCGCGCGGCGCGGGAGAGGAAAGGGGCGTTGCGGGGGAAACCTTGGTTTCCCCTGCCCTCCGCTGAAGTGGCCCTGTCCGCGACACGCCGCGGCCGACGCGGGCCACCGGGTTGGGGCGTGGGCCGTTGGCCTCTGCGGGGCACCGGCGGGCCCGTGCCGCTTCGGTCGCGCGCTGCCGGGCGGCGCCGCTGGGCGGCCGGCGGGGGCGGCGTGGGATACGGCGAGGCGCCTGGCTTTTGTCGAGGGGGAGGCGCATGGGGTGGTTCGACCGATGGCGTCGTGGGGGCGACATCCCGCCCGCGGTGCCTGTCTGGCCGCGTCCGGCCTTCGTCCCGGGCGGCGGGGCCGTCGTCTGTGAGTTCTTCGTGCTTCGCCCTCGGGATCTGCCGCGGGCACGCGCGGCGGATCTGCGCGCGGAGGGGCATGCGGCGGCGGGCCTGCCGCCCGGTCTGGTCGCGCGGAGCGTCTCCCTCGACGGCGAGGAGGCGCGGGCGCAGTTGGACGCGCTCTGGCAACGGGCACCCGTCAAAGACGACGTCTGGGCGGGGATCTTCAACGGGGCGGAGGCGCTGGAGATGCTCGCGGTGGACCTCCCGGACGCGCCGGACCTCGGGCACCTCCAGGCCGCCTGGGCGTGGGCGCGCGCTTGGTGCCGGGCGGGCGCGTTGGCGGTGGTGGACAATCGGCCGAGCGCCTTCCGCACGGCGGCCGAGGTGCTCGCCTGTCCGGCCGACGACCCGTCGCAGGCCTGTTTCTATCGCATCTGGGTGGACCGCGAGCCTCCCGGCGCCCCGGGGCCCGCGGCATGTCTCACCACGGCGGGCATGGGGAAGTTCGGGCGGCCGGAGCTGGTCTGCTTCGTGGCGGCCGGCGCGCAGGGGGTGGCCGAGGAGGTCCTGCACGCGGTCGCGCGCGGCTTCCTGGCGGGCGCCGTGCTGGCGCCGGGGGAGCGCGTGGCGGTGGCCGGCGTCGGGGTGGCCGTCGAGGGCTATGCGGCGGGCTTCAACGCGCCGCCCGTCGAGCTCGCCGGCGAGGGCCAGGGGCTGCTCCTGCGGTTGGAGGCGCTTCCTTGACCGGTGGATGGGGCGTCTTCGTGCGTGGATGGGCGGCCGTCGCGGCCCAGAGCTGGGGCGGCCCGGCGGCGCAGATCGCCGTGATGCACCGCTTGCGCGTCGCGCCGCACGGCCCGTTGGAGGAGGGCCGCTTTCGGCATGCGCTGGCGTTCTGCCACCTGCTGCCGGGGCCGGAGGCGCAGCAGCTCGCGACGGTGCTCGGATGGATGGAGCGGGGCGTCGCGGGCGGCCTGGTGGCGGGGGGCCCGTTCATCGTGCCGGGGGCGGTCGCGGTGGGCGTGCTCAGCGCGGCGTATGCAGCGTGGGGCGGTGTGCCGGCCGTGCGGGTGGCCCTCGGCGGCGTGGAGGCGGCGATCCTCGCGGTGGTCGGCGCGGCGGTGCTGCGGCTGGGACGGCGCGTGCTGGACGGTCGGCTCGCGTGGGGGCTCGGCGCGGTGGCGCTGGGGGCCGACGCGGTCGGGGTCCCGTATCCATGGGTGGTCGCCGGGGCGGCGGCGCTCGGGGGCGCGCTCGCCCCGGCCGCGGCGGAGGTCGGCGGCCTCGAGCGCGGC
>JBEIVK010000672.1:0-2605 GCA_040373935.1 Alphaproteobacteria bacterium | reverse complement strand
GCGGCGAGGGCGAGGGCGGCCGGCCGCGCGTGCAGGGCGCCGAACACGCCCGTGAGAAGGACGAGCAGGCCGGGCCACGGGCTGCGCCCGAAGACGGGAGCGGCGTCTTGCAGCCAGAAGGGCAGGGGAGGCGCGTGCAGGCTGCCCATCGCCGCGTGCAGCCCCGGCGCGGCCGGACCGACGCCCGCGAAGGCGGCGAGGAAGGCCGCAAGGGCGGGCAGCCCGAGCAGCAGGCCCGGTGCGGCGCCCAGCGCGCGCGGACGGCGGACGGCGAGGACCGCCAGCCAGAACACCGCGATGGCCCCGAGATACCAGGAGCAGAGCACGCAGAGCCCCAGCGCGAGCGCGGTCCAGCCGCGCCGCTGGCGGGCCTCCGCGCCGAGGTAGAGCCAGAGCGCCCAGCCGTCCACGCCCTCGACGATGCCCTCCCAGGCGGCGCCCCACCAAAACGGCGCGGCCCCCGCCGCGATGGCGAAGGCCCACTGCCCCGCCGGGCCGCAGCCCGCCCCCCGCGCCGCCCACGCCGCCAGCCCCACCGTCGCCGCCCGCGCGGCGCCCAGCGCGAGCGTGAAGCTCGCCACGGCGCCCAGCGCCGCCGTGATTGGCGCGAACACCCACGCCTTGACCGGCGCGGCCAGCCACACCGCCATGCCGTCGGGCGCGGCGAGCCGGAGCGTGTGGGTCGGCACGCCCGGAAATGCGCGGGCCGCTTCGTCGAAGGCCCAGATGGCCGGCCAGAGATCCGTGAGGCCATGCCCGGGGGCCTCGCCGGCGAGGAGGGCGGGGCCCACAGCGAGCGCGCCCAGCGCCAGCCCGAGCGCCCACGGGCCGAGGCCGGCGGAGGCGGGCAGCGGCGGGGGAGCGGTGTCCACGCCGCGCCGTTATCCTGCCGGGCGGAGGCGGCCCTGTCCCACGATCTCGTCCTGTCCAGCGGATTCCTCGCGTTCGCGCGCCAGGTGGGCGTGCTCGACGCCATCGAAGCGCGCCGCATCCCCGTCGGGGCGGTGGTCGGCACCTCGTCGGGGGCCTTGGCGGGGGCGCTGTGGGCCGCGGGGCACCCGGCAGGCAAGGTGGCCGAGATCTTGTCCTCTCGCACGCCGTTTTCCTACATGGGGGCGCACGCGGCCGTCTGGCAGGGCCTCTTCAGCATGGCGCCGGTGATCGAGACCCTCCGCGCGCTCCTGCCGCCCACCTTCGCAGACCTCCCGCGCCCCTTCGCGGTGGGCGTCGCGGGGCCGGGCGGCCGCCACGCGCTGCTCTCGGCGGGCGATCTGCCCGCCGCGGTCGCGGCCTCGTGTGCCATGCCCGTCATTTTTGCGCCGGTGGAGCACGGCGGCGTGCGGTGGCGCGATGGCGGCGCGGTGGACCGCCTGGGCCTGGGCGCGTGGCGGGAGTGGCGCGGGCCGCGGCCGGTCATCGTGCACCGGGTGGCCCGCAGCGCAGGGGTGGACGCCGCGGACGACCTCGGTGGTGCCATTCTCATCGAGACGCCGCGGAGTGGGGCGTCATTTTGGAGCCTGGGCGACTTCGGGGCGCAGCGGGCCGAGGCGCGGTCGCGGGCGCTGGCCGCGCTCGGGGCGGGGGCGGGAGGGGACGGGGGCGTTGCGGGGGAAACCTTGGGTTCCCCTGCCCTCTGAAGGTTACCCCGGTGGGGCGCCGCCGCCGGAGTCGGCCGCGGGCCCGAGCACGATGGCGCGGCCGGGGCGGAAGCCCTCCCGCCAGAAGGCGAGGGTGCCGACGAGGGTGACGGGGAGGAAGCTCACGGCCCAAAACACCAAGGCGAAGGCGTCGGCCTCGCCTTGGGGCTGCCCCCAGAGCAGCATCGTCTTTTGCATGGCGAGCTGAAAGACACCGACGAAGCCGGGGGCTTGCGGGACCGCGACGGTGAGCGCGATGGCGACCGCGGTGAAGCAGGCGGCGCCGAAGGGCAGGCCCATGTCGAAGGCGGAGAACAGGAAGTGGATGGCGAGGGCGCCGTCCAGCCAGAGCCACACGGAGAGCGCGGCCGCGCCGAGCAGGGCGGGCGGGTGGCGGGCGTGGCCGAGGGCGGCGAGGGCGGCGATGCCGGCGCGCAGGACGACGCCGCCCACGGGGGGGGGAAGGCGCTGCGTGAGGCCGGTGAGCGCGGCCTCCAGGAGGGCCGGGCGCCGGGCGAGGAGGAGCACGAGGCCGAGACCGCCGGCGCCGGCGAGGCCGAAGAGCGTGCCATAGCGCTTGAGGTTGGCGACCAGCAAGCCTTCTTCGGGCGGGGGCTCGGGCAGCGCGAGGCCCATGACGACGAGGACCACCGAGAGGCCGAGGAGGTCGTACAGGCGCTCGAGCACGGCCGTCGTGACGAGGGCGCCGAGCGGGAGGCCGGAGCGGCGGGCGGCGACCAGCGGCTTCACGAGCTCGCCGGCGCGAAAAGGCAGGAGCACGCTCGCAGCCGCGCCCGCGGTCTGGGCGGCGAAGAGGTCCGGGAGGCGGGCGCGGCCGGCGCCGACCAGCAGGAGACGCCAGCGGGCGGCGCGCAGGGCGAACTCGAAGAGCAACACGGCGGCTGCGGCGGCGATCCAGCCCGGACGCGCGCTGCGCAAGGCGGTGGCGAGGGCGGCGGGCTCGATGG
>JBEIVK010000512.1:0-3444 GCA_040373935.1 Alphaproteobacteria bacterium | reverse complement strand
GCGGGGTGGACCTCAGCACCCCCGAGGACGCGCGCGCCGCGCTCGACACCCTCGACACCGCGCTGGACCGCGTCAACGCCGCCCGGGCGGAGCTCGGCGCCGCGGCCAACCGGGTCTCCTCGGCCGCCGCCCACGCCGAGGCCCAGGAGGAGGCGCTCCGCAGCGCCGAGAGCACCATCTTGGACGCCGACTTCGCCGAGGAGTCCGCCGAAGCCACGGCCGCCGCGCTGCTGCGGGACGCCGGGCTCGCCGCGCTGGGCCAAGCCCGCCGCCTTCAGGCCAGCACGGTCACCGCCCTGCTCGGCTGAGCCGGGCGGCGCGCCGCGTCAGCGCTTGGCCTTGGCCGCCTCTTTTGCAAGCCGCGCGTTCTCTTTGTCCAGCCAGGACTGCAGCGGCGCGTAGTACTCCATCAGCGCGCGGGTGCTCAGGTCTTCGCCGGTGGCGTCCTTCAGCACCTTGCGCCAATCCTCGGTGGCGCCCTTGGCCAGGATGCCCTGCAGGTACGCCCCGACCTCCTTGTTGCCGTAGTAGTCGCAGGCCCGCGGGTCTTGCTTGAGGATGTTCTTCGCGATGTGCTCGTGGAGCTGGTACTTGACGACCGTCGCGAGCGCGTAGTCGTAGTAGCCGGCCGGGTCGTCGATGATGTGCGTCTTGGTGCAGGCGTCACAGAGGGACGGGTCCGACAAGCGCGCGGCCGAGGGCGCGGCGATGCCCTGCGACTCGCCCACGATCTGCCACCAGCGCGCTTGCCATTGGTCGGGCGCGAGGTTCTTTTCGTAGAGCTCATACTCGAAGCGGCTCATCACGCCGGCGCTCCACGGCAGGAACACCACCGTCTTGGTGAGCGCGTCGTCGAGCATCGCCTGCGTGACGTTGATCTTGTCCTTCTTTGTCAGGATGCCGCGCCCGCGCAGGTAGGGGATCTGCCCCGTCGCCACGCTGATGAGCTCGCCGACGCCCTCGTGGAAGGCGCGGTTTGCCCCCTCGCGCAGCACCGGCGGCACCTCCGGCCGCGCGTAGGCGAGGTCGTAGTAGATGTGCCCGAGCTCGTGGTGCGACGTGAAGAACCAGTTTGCATCCGGCTTCACGCTCATCAACGAGCGGACGTCCTGCTGGAGGTCCAGGTGCCACGCCGACGCGTGGCTGTTCTTGCGGCGCGCGTCCCCGGCGGGCAGCGGGTAGAGGTCCGACTTCTCCCAGAACGAGGGCGGCAGCGGCGCAAAGCCCAGGGAGACATAGAACTCCTCGGCGGTGCGCACCACCCATTCCGGCGAGCGCCCGGCGAACTTCTCGTCCAGGTTCACGCCCTCCACGAGCCCGCCCCACTCCTGGCCCCAGCGGTTCGGCAGCCAGTGGGCCGGCACCTGC
This sequence comes from Alphaproteobacteria bacterium, assembly GCA_040373935.1. Classification (GTDB taxonomy): domain Bacteria; phylum Myxococcota_A; class UBA796; order UBA796; family UBA2385; genus JBEIVK01. The sequence continues at coordinate 2,076 of JBEIVK010000512.1, read as the reverse complement.
CCGGCCGGCGGCGGGGCCTGGCCGTACTTTTTCGCGAGCTGGTGCGTCCCCCACACCGACAGCGCCCGGTACAGCGGCTGGATGTCGCGCGAGATGCTGTCCAGCAGGGCCATCATCTCGTCGGCCGTCATCCCGTAGTCGGCCGTCATGTAGGCGAAGTACGAGGAGTACCCCATCGACCGCGCGATCTCGTTGCGCAGGCGCCGCAGCTCCTCCAACTCCGGCTTCAGCGGCGCGCCCACGGCCTTGCTCGCCTCCCAGGCCTGCAAGCGCTTCGCGAGGTCCGTCTCGGCCTGCAGGACGTCGTCGATGTCGTTCGCCGACTTCGGCGCCGGGCAGGCGCCATCCGGGCCGCGCGCCTCGAAGCAGAACACGAAGCCGTCTTGCACCCCGGCCGCCCGCGCCTCGGCCCGCACCCGCGCCTGCACCAGCGCCGGCGCCGTGCCCGGCGCGCCCGAGGCGTTGTAGAGGATCTTCTCGAGCTGCTTCACCTGCAGGGGCGTGAGCGCGGCGCGCATCGCGAGCAGGCGCTTCGTCTCGTCGATGACCCCCGGGCTCCCCACGAAGGCCGAGAAGATGCTGTCGGCCGTGACGCGGCGCGCCTCGTTCTCCGGGCGCACGTCCGTGCTCGCCGCCCAGAAGGCCTCGGCCACCGGCGGATACAGCGAGAGCAGCGTTCCGTTGTAGACATCGAGGAAGCGCTGCGCCTCGACCTGCGCGGAAGGCACCTCCGACGCCGACACCGCCGCCACCAACCAGAGCATCGAGAGCATGCGCACCTCCAAGGGGGGACGCCGGCCTAACCGGAGCCGCCCCGGCCGGGCTACACGAAGGGCGAGAGCCCGCCCTGAGCCCCACCTTCGCCCCGCTCCGCCACCCGCGCTTCCGCAGCCTCTGGCTGGCCGGCCTCGTCTCCTTTCTCGGCACGTGGACGCACAACGTCGCCGCCCGTTGGGCCGCCGCCACCCTCTCCGCCGCCCCGCTCGCCGTGTCCGCCGTCGACACCGCCCAGCTCGCGCCCATGGTGCTCCTCACCGTCGCCGCCGGGCGCCTCGCCGACCGCGTGGACCGCCGTCGCCTGCTCGTCCGCACCAACCTCGGCCTCGCCGCCTGCGCCGGCCTCATGGGGCTCGCCGCCGCCACCGGCACCCTCGGGCTCGGCGTGCTCTACGGCGTCTCCATCGCGATGGGCGTGCTCTCGGCGCTCAACGGCCCCGCCTGGCAGGCCACCGTGCCGCGCCAAGTCCCCGACGAAGAGGTCCCCGCCGCCGTCACGCTCATGTCGACCGGGTTCAACCTCGCCCGCAGCGTCGGCCCGGCCCTCGGCGCCTGGATGCTCGTCGAGGCCGGCCCCGCCTGGGCCTTCTGGGCCAACGCCGCCACCTACAGCCTCATCGCCGCGCTGATGTCGCGCTTGCCCCCGCAAGAGATCAGCCCGGCCCCCGAGGCCCGCGCCCGCCCGTGGCGCATCCCCGCCCTTCGCCGCCTCTACGCCTCCGTCTTCGCGTTCGGCCTGCTCGCCATGCCCAGCCTCAGCCTGCTCGCCGTCGTCGCGCGGGACCGCGTGGGCGGGGAGGCCAGCGCCTACGGAACGCTGCTCGGCGCCTTCGGGGCCGGGGCCGTCGCCACCGGGCTCCTCGTCGCCTCCGCCACCGCGCGCTTTGGCCGCCGCTTCTTCGTCGCCGCCTCCATTGGGCTCTCCGCCCTCGGCCTCGCCGCGCTCTCGGGCGCCACCGGCCTCGGCGCCGCCATCGCGGCCGCACTGCTCTGCGGCGCCGGCTGGATCGGCACCCTCTCCACCATCAACGCCGCCGTGCAAATCCAGGCCCCGCCCGGCGGCCGGGGCGAGATCCTCGGCGCCTACCTCGCCGCCGCCGTCGCCGGCCAAGCCACCGGCAGCTTCCTGTGGGGATGGCTCGCGTCGCCCCTCGGGTTGGAAGGGGCGCTGCGGGCGTGCTCCCTCGGCCTCGCCGTCCTCTCGGCGGTGGTCTGGCGCGGCGCCGCGCGGCCTGCCGCTGCGACCTCGGACTCCCCCTGATTCTCCGCCGTCTGTTCTGGGGGCGGGGGGGGGGGGGG
>JBEIVK010000357.1:0-4594 GCA_040373935.1 Alphaproteobacteria bacterium | reverse complement strand
GCGGCGGCGTCGGGCGCGTGCAGGGCGAGGCGGTGGGGGCCCGCTCCGCCGGCGTCCCCCGCGGCGACGCGCTGGCGCAGACCGGCCGCAGACTCGGCCGCGAAGGTGCGGAGCACGGGCGGCGCGTGGACGGGCGAGGGCGCGTGGCCGGGGGCCTCCCGCAGCGCGAGGGGCGGCGGGGGCGCGCCGCCGAGGGCCGGGGTGGAGACGGCGAGGGCGCGACCGCCCGGGGCGAGCCAGGGCGCGCCGCCCGGCAGGCTGCGCTGGTGGAGGTGGATGGCGGCCGCCGCGACGGCGACGAGGCTGGACGCCGCGTGGGCCTGCCCGGCCCGGGACTCGGCCGGCAGGACGGGAACGGCGCGGGCGTCGGCGGCCGGGTCCACGATGGCCAGGACGCGGGCGCCGCGCGCGGTGGCGTCGGAGAGGCGCTCCACGCGCAGCAGGACCGCGGCATCCCCGGGGGCGACCGGGCTGCCCAGCGCGGCGAGGGCGGCGGCGTGGACGGGCTCGGCGCAGAGGTCCACCGCGCCGACGAGGGCGGCGTCGATGCTGCCGTCGGCCAACGCGCGGCCGGCGAGGCGCAGGGCCTCGATGCCGCCCGCCTCTTCGGCGGACACGGTGCAGGAGCCGGCGCCGAGGTCCCACTGGCTGTTGAGGCGGTTGGCCGGGATGTTCGGCATGGTGCCGACGACGGCGGGGGCCTCCAGGGCGGGGACCACGGCGTCGCGGGCGGCGAGGGCCCACGGCCGCTGGCCCAGCGCGTCCCCGCGGGCGACGAGGCGCCAGCGGGCGCCGTAGCGACAGACCTCGGCGTCGGCGCCCATCGCGATGTAGACGGCCGTGCGGGCGGCGGGGGGCGGCGCGTCCCCGTGCAGCAGGGCGCGGGCGGCGTCGAGCAGCACGAGCTGTTGGGGAAGGGCCTGCGCGAGATCGGCGGGGGGGAAGCGCAGGCCGTCGAGCGGGAGCGCCAGCGGCGGGGAGTCGGCGCCCAGCGGGCCGCCGTGGAGGGCGGCGCGGAGGGTGGCGGCGTCGGGGGCGCTGCCCACCCGCGCGGCGATGGCGGTGATGGCCAGCGGAACGGGGGCGGTGCGGGCGGGCGCGGGCAGCGGCGCGGGGCCGGGCTCCCAGGCCTCGACGATGAGGTGGGCGTTGTTTCCGCCGAACCCGAAGGCCGACACGGCGGCGCGCCGCGGGCCGTCCCAGGGCTCCGCCGCGGTGAGCAGGCGGAAGGGCGCGCCGTCCAGGGCGGGGTTCGGCGTGTCGACGTGGAGGGTGGGCGGGCGCACGCCGGCGCGCAGGGCCTCCAGCACCTTGATGAGCCCGGCGACCCCCGCGGCCGTGATGAGGTGGCCGAGGTTGCTTTTCAGGGAGCCGATGGGCAGCGGGCGCGGCAACGCGCCGAAGGCGGCCGCGGTGCTGCGCAGCTCGGTGGCGTCCCCCACCGGCGTGCCCGTGGCGTGGCATTCGAGGAGGCCGAGATCAGAGGGCGACAGCCCGCTCTGGGCCCAGGCCGCCGCGATCGCGCGGCGCTGGCCGTCCTCGCTGGGGGCGAGCATCCCCCGGCCCCGCCCGTCGTTGGAGAGCCCCACGCCGCGGATGACCCCGTGGATGGTGTCGCCGTCGCGCAGGGCGTCTTCCAGGCGCTTGAGGACGACGAAGCCCGCGCCCTCGGCCGGCACGAGGCCATCGGCACCCGCATGGAACGGCCGGCTGCGCCCCGACCGGGACAGCGCCTTCAAGGCCGAAAAGCCGACATGAAGAAAGAGGTTGTCGGCCCGGTTGACCGCGCCGGCGAGCGCGAGGTCGATCTCCCCCGCCGCGAGGCGCTGCACCGCGTACCCGATGGCATAGAGCGAGCTGGCGCACGCGGCGTCCAGCGCGACGTTGCCGCCGCCCAGCCCCAGCGCGGGGCCCAGCAGGCGCGCCGGCAAGCCGGACATGAAGCGGTCCAACGGCGCGCCGTCGGGGATGCCGGCGGCGCGGCGCAGCGCCGGTCCCAGCGCGCCGTCCCACCAGACCCGCTCGGCGTAGGCGGCGAAGCCCGCGCTCGGGAAGGAGAGGTTGCCGACGAAGCTGCCGGCCCGCGCGAGATCGGCGCGCAGCGGGTCAATGCCGGCGTCGTGCAGGGCGGCGCGGGCTGTGTGCAGCACGAGGTGGACCAGCGGGTCCAGCCCGGTGAGATCGGCGGCGGGCACACGGAAGCCGGCGCCGTCGAAGGCCAGCGGCGCGCAGCGGCCCCCGCGGTCCGTCCAGGCTTGGTCGGGGTGCGGGGCCTCGGGCGAACACAGGGCGTCGGCGGGCGCGAGGCCCCAGCGCCCGGCGGGGGCGGGGCCCAGCAGGTCGCGGCCGGCGACGACCGCCTCCCACAAGGCCGCCGGGCTGTCGGCCCCGGGCAGGTGGCAGGCCCGCCCGACGATGGCGATGCGCGGCGCGGGGCTCACGCGGCGGGGACCGGGCGGCTCGGGCGCGCGTGCAGGGACACGCCTTCGAGGCGCGCGACGGCCCGCCCCGCGGCGTCGACCAGGGCGGCGTCCACCCGCGCGCGGGCGGCGCCGTCCAGCTGGGCCGAGATGCGCAGCTCCAGCGGACCCGGCTGCGGGGCCCCGACCACGACCCGGCGGATGCCCGTCGGGAGGCTGTGCGCGCCGCCGGTGGCCTCGCGCATCCACAGCAGCGCGCCTTGCAGCGCGCCGTCGAGGGCCGCCGGGTCGGTCACCCAGGGCTCGGGGGCCCAGCCGCCGGGCAGCACGCCGCCCACCTGCGCGACGAGGCCGGCGGGGGAGACGCGCTCCACGGCGGAGAGCACGGCGAAGGGGCCGGTGTGGAAGAGCACATCGCCGTAGACCGGCCGCGCGCCCCAGGACTCGCCGGCGGGGGCCGGGGCCGCCGCGGCCGGCGCGGACGCCGCCGGGGCGAAGCGCACGACCGCGGTGTAGTGCTTGCGGCCATCCAGGCTGTGGAGGGCCACATCCACCGCCGACTCGCCGGCGCGGGGGGTGGCGACGAGCCGCAGGCGCAGCCCGGCCCCCGCGAAGTCCGGCACGACGATGCCCTTGAGCAGCGCGACGTCTTCGACGGCCACGAGGGCGCCTTCGGGGTGCGCCGCGCGGGCCGCGCGGGCCATCCACTCGGCGGCGAACACGACGGGAACGACGGGCTGCCCGTCGATCGCATGCCCGGCGAGGGCCGGCTGGGTGCGCGCGTTGACCCAGAGGTCCAGGTGCACGGGCGGGGGCGGGCCGTCGTTGAGCAGCGCCTCGGCGCGCGGGGCGCCGCCCAGGACCCACTCGGGCTCCGTCGCGTCTGCGCGCAGCGCGTCCACGAAGAGCTGCGCGCCGCCCGCGATGGGGATGAGCGGCACGCCGAGCTTCTCGAAGCGGGCCTTGAGGGCCGGGGTGACCATGCCGCCCTCCCAGGGGCCCCAGCCCAGGCTGACGACGCGGCAGGCGGGGCCGCGACGGGCGGCCTCGGCGCGGGCCACCTTGTTGAGGACCTCGTTGCCGGCAGCGTAGTCCACCTGGCCCACGTTGCCGCAGCGCGCCGCCACGGAGCTGAACAGCGCGAGGACCTTCAGCGGGTCCCCCGCGGTGGCGTGCATCAGCACCGCGAGGCCGTCGACCTTGGTGGAGAGCACGCGGGCGAAGGAGGCCGGGTCTTTTGCGGCGATGGGCTTGTCGGCGATGATGCCGGCCCCGTGGACGATGCCGGTGATGGGGCCCCAGGCGGCCCGCACCGTGTCGAGCGCGGCGCCCACGGCGGCGGCGTCGCCGACGTCGGCCACGGCGTAGCGGGCCTCGCCCCCGGCGGCCGCGAGGCGCGCCAGGGTGCCGCGCACCTCGCGGGTGGCGAGGATGCGGCTGGCCTGCTGCCCCACCTCGGCCGGCTTGACCGCCTGACCGGCGGCGCGGGCCTGGGCGATGAGGGCGGCCTTCAGGCCGGCTTCGTCGTGGGCGGTGTCGAGGCCGGCCGGCTCGTTGGCCAGGGCGGTGCGGCCGAGCAGGACCACCTTGCAGCGGGTGGCGGCGACGAGCGCCTCCACGCACGCGGCGGTGACCCCGCGGGCGCCGCCCGACACGACGATGACGTCGGAGGGCCCAACGGAGAGCGGGCCCTCCGGGCGCGGACGCGCCGGGCTGTCGAGCGTGAGCCGGGCGCCACCGGCGGGCAGCCCGACCTCGCGCTCCGGGCCGCCGCAGAGCAGCTCGTCGGCGAGGCGCGCCGCGAGGACCTCGGCGGAGAGGCCGTCGCAGGCGAGATCCACGGCCCGCACGTCGGCCGCCGGCCACTCCAGCGCGGCCGTCCGGGCGATGCCGGCCAGCCCGGCGGACCAGGCCTGGCCCCCCGCGAAGGCGCCGAGCCCGAAGGACCCGCCGGTGTCTTGGACCGTGATGAAGGCCCCCGGCTGCCCCGCCGCGAGGGCGGGCGCGAGGGCGCGGGCCACCGCGAAGGCCGCTTGCAGGACGGCGCTGCCATCGGCCGGACCCGCCACGGGGCGCAGGCCGTGCAGCAGGATGGCGGCGCGGCACCCCTCGGGCGCGGTGTCGCCCACCACGCAGGGGATGCCGGCCGCGCCGAGGCGCGCGGCGAGCGCGGT
>JBEIVK010000501.1:0-3503 GCA_040373935.1 Alphaproteobacteria bacterium | reverse complement strand
GGGACGCGGGCACGGCCGCCGTCCAGCCGTCCGCCGCGACATCGTGCGTCGCCCCGCCCAGCGCGACGAGGAGGAGCAGCCCCCAGCGCGCCGCGGGCGGGGCCCAAGGCAGCGCCAGCAGGGCCACGGCGACGAGCGCCATGCCGGCTGCGGCCCAGGCCCCGGGGCGCCCCACGCGGTCCACCGCCGGCGCCCACAGCGGCTTGAGGGACCAGGGCAGGGAGATCAGGCTGGCGAGGCCCAGCGCCGTGAGCGACAAGCCCTCGGCGCGCAGCCAGACGGGCAGCACCTCATGGACGACCGCGGCCGGCAGGCCTTCGCCCACGTAGAGCATGGACACCCAGGCCAGGGTGGCGCGCGTGCGCACCCGTCAGCCCTTCACGCCGCCCGCCGTCAGCCCCTCGACGAGGTTCTTCTGGAGGACGAAGAACAAGGCCATCACCGGCACGCTGACGAGCAGGGCGCCCGCCGAGAAGCGCCCCCAGTCCGTGCCGAAGTCTCCCACGGCCCCTTGCAGCACCACGGGCAGCGTGAAGAGCCGCTCGTCGCCGAGGAAGGTGGCGGCGAGGATGAACTCGTTCCAGGCGGTCATGAAGGCGAACAGCGCCGTGACGGCGAGGGCGGGCCGCGCGAGGGGCAGCACGATGCGCGTGAAGGTGACCCAGCGGGACGCCCCGTCCATCACCGCGGCCTCCTCCAAGTCGCGCGGGATCGTGTCGAAGTAGCCCTTCAGGTTCCAGGTGCAGAAGGGGATGCTCGTGGTCGCGTACACGAGCACGAGGCCCGCCGTGCTGCCGAGGAGCCCGGCCTCGTCCATCAGGATGTAGAGCGGGATCGCCATCACGACGCCCGGGAACATCTGCGTGATGAGAAACAGCTCCATGCCGACGTCGCGGCCCGGGAAGGCGAAGCGCGACAGCGCCCAGGCGGCCGTGCAGGAGAGCGCCACGCCCACCGCGGCCGTGGCGCCGGACACGAGCACCGAGTTGAGCAGCTGGCGCCCGAAGAGCCAGCCGCCCGCGGCGTCGCGGGTGCCGACGACCGCCGCGAAGTTCTCCAGAGAGAAAGCGGCGGGAAGAGGATTTGGGTCCAAGTCGAGGGCGCCGCCCGGCGAGAGCGCCACCTTGACCACCCACACGACGGGATACAGCACGGCCACGCTCGCCACGACGAGCAGCGCGTGCACGAGGAAGCGCCGCGGCCAAGAGGGGGTCGGTCCGGTCATGGCGAGGGTCTATCCCCCGCGTCCCCGCCGATCGAATAAAGTCCCGTCGGCTTCGTCCCCGCGCCCTGCCCGTCCCTCGGAGGCCTCCATGAACCGGCGCACCGCTCTCACCCTCCTCGTCGCCGGCGCCGCGCTCACGGCCGCGGCTGCCCCGCGCGCCAGCTACGCCAACACCCGCCGCGCGTCTGGCAACAGCGCCCGCAAGCCGCAGCAGGGCGACGCGCCGCTCGGCCACAGCGCCGACATCAAGCGCACCGGCGTGAAGTCCGCCGACAACTTCTTCGCGTCGGTCAAAGAGATCGACGAGCGCCTGGACCGCGCCGAGCGCGCGCGGCGCGAGGGCCGCAACGCGCTGGCCGTGGGCCTCGGCCTCAAGAACGGCACGCCGCTCAAGGACTCGGTGCGCGAAGTGAAGGCGCAGCTCGTCGGCAAGGTCCGCCTCGGCGTGCAGGCAGACCAGCCCGCCGTCGAGCCCAAGGACAACCTCCCGCCGACGGCCCGCGCCGCGGTGGATGCCGTCAACACGTTCTTCACCTCCTATGTCGGCGCCGTCCGGGACCTCGCGGGCACCCCCAAGCACGCCGCCGAGGTCGTCGCCAAGAGCCGCGGGCTGCCCCAGCGGTTCAAGGCCGAGCTTCAGGCGATGGGCCCGCTCGGGTGGATCCAGCACCTCGACGACATCCGCACGCTCAAGGACAACCTCCGCATCACGGCCGAGCTGCCCAAGCGCACCAAAGTCGTCCTCGACGGCCTGAACGGGGACCTCAAGCTCGTGGTCGGTGCGTTTGGCGGCCAGTGGCCCCCGCGCCTCTTGGACCGCTGACCCGGCGCCCGGAATCTGCTACGCTGTCGGTGGCGCCCGTCTTGCGCCTTGGGCCTGCTCCTGCGTCCGTCTGCCACCGACATCGCCTCCGTCGTCCGTGAAGCCCTCGATCGCGGCCTCTGCGGGGTGCTTGACTTGCCCGGCGCCTCCGTGCCGGAGCGGCGCCTGCTCGTGCAGTGGGGCGAGATCGTCGCGGCCACCGCGCCAGACGACGGCCCGGCCATCCTGCGGCGCCTCACCAACCACGGCGCCATCACCGAGCGGCAGTCCGCGTCGTTCTCCCGCAGCCTGGAGCGCGGCGCCCGCACGGACGACGTCCTGCTGGGGCATGTGCCCACCTCGCTGCTTCAGCAGGTGCTGTACGCCCGCCACCAGCAAAACCTGCTCGACTTCATCGCCGCCGAGTCGGCGCCCGCCTTCACCGCGCAGGATGTCGCCTTCGCCGACAACCTGCAGATCGGCCGGGACGGCTGCGCCGCGCTGGAGGCCACCCTCGCCCGCGAGTCTCGCGTGGCCCCGCTGCGCGCGCGGCGCAACCGCCTCACGCTTCGCCCCGGGTCGGCCATGCCCGCCCGGCAAGACGAGGCCCGGCTGCTGGATCTCGCCGATCCGGTGATCCCGCTGGCCGAGCTGCTCGCGTACTCCCCCTTCGAGGAGGGCGAGACGCTGGATCTCGTGCGGGCCATGCTGGAGAGCGGCGCGATGGTGTGCGATGAGGGGCTGCGGCCGGTGCTCGCGCGCATGCCGGGGCCCACCGCCGGGGTCGATCCGGACTTCGCCGAGGAGTCCCTGTTCGACGCGGGGGGCGCGCCCGGGCCGGCCGCTCCCGCCCGCGGGGCGCTGTCCGCCGGGGCCGTCTTCGCGGCCCATGCATGGGACCCCGCGCCGCCGCAGCCCTTCGTGCTGCCTCCGCAAGGCGATGACGCGCCCGCCGACGACTGGGGAGACGACGCGCCGCCCGGCTATGTGCCGTTTGTGCCGGGGCTCGCGGGCCCGCCCGAGATCAGCATGCTGCCCCTCGCGGAGAGCGCGCTGGAGCCGCTCATCTCGCTCGCGCCGGCAGGAGACGGGACGCGGTCGCCCGGCCCCGCCGCCGACGCCGGCCTTCCCGCGCCGGCCCTCGCCGCGGCCGACCTCGCGGCCTCCCTCGACAGCGCCGACTCCCCGGCCCCCGTGGCCTCATCGGCCGTGTCGCCCCCCGCACGTCCGGCGCGCACCCCCTTCGACGCCCCGACGGCCCCGCTCGCCGTCCTCGCGCCGCCCGTGGCGGTCCCTGATCCCGCCAGCGCCGTCGCGCCCGCCGTGGCCCCCGCGCCCGCTGCGGCCCCCGCGCCGGTCCTGCCCGCCGAAGATCCGCCGCCTCCGCCCCCCTGGGAGGAAGAAGACCTCTTCCGCTACGTCCCCGTGGCCGCGCCGCCCCGGCCCACCCCGCCGCCCGCCGCCGCGCCGCCCGCC
>JBEIVK010000326.1:0-4941 GCA_040373935.1 Alphaproteobacteria bacterium | reverse complement strand
CGGCGGCGTCGCCGTCGTGCAGCGCGAGGGGGCCGACCGCCGCCGCGCGCGCGAAGGCGGCCGCGCGGAGCTCGGCCGGCGGGACCGGAGAATCGACCGCGAAGGTGCATGCGTCCGCGCAGACCTTGGCGAGGCCGCGGACGAGCCGGATGTCCGCGTGGTCTCCCTCCACGGCGTGCAGCGCCTCGTCCAGCGACGCCCGGGACGCGCGACCGGCCGCCGCCTCGGTGAAGGCGTCCAGCACCTCTTGCGCGCGCAGGACGTGGCGGCCGTCCTCGGCATCCAGGAAGGAGGGGACCAGGGCCTTGCCCTGCACGCGCACGCGGAGCAGGTCAGCGGTAAGCATCGTGCTCCCGCCGGCGCTGCGAGGCCCCGACCTCCGCCGTGTCGGCCGCCACCAGCTCGTAGAGGGTGGCCTGCTTGCCCGCCCGCGGGCGCAGGATGCGGCCCAGCCGCTGCACGTGCTCGCGCACCGTGTCCGAGCCCGACAGCACGATGGCCACCTCGGCCTCCGGCAAGTCCACGCCTTCGTTGAGCACGCGGCTCGTCACCAGCACCGGCAGCGTGCCGGCGGAGAAGGCGTCCAGCAGCGCGCGCCGCTCCTTCACGTCCGTCTGGTGCGTGATGCAGGGCAGCAGAAGGGCCTCGGACACGCGGTAGGCCGTCGCGTTGTCGTGGGTGAACACGAGGGCGCGCCGCCCATGCTCCTCTTGCAGCAGGGCCGCCAGCACCTCGAGCTTGCGGTCGCTCCCGTGCTGGATGCGGCGGGCCTCGTGCCAGGCGCGCATCGCCGCGCGCCCGTCCTTGGAGCGGGCCGCCATGCGCACGAAGGCCTCCCAGCCGCCCGGCCGCGAGACCGGAACCCGGTTCCGCCCGATGAAGGACGTGTAGACCTTGCGGGCGGCGTCGTAGGCCGCCCGCTCGTCGCGGCCGAGCCGGATGGGGATCTGCACGGCCTCGTAGGTGGCGAGCCAGTCCCCGGCCAGCTCGTGGATCTCCCGGCGGTAGACCACCGGGCCCAGCAGCGCGTCGAGCGACTGCTCCGCGCCGTCCGCCCGCTCGTAGGTGGCCGTGAGGCCCAGGCGCCACGGCGCGAGCAGGGACTCGGCGGCCCGCCGGTAGCCCGGCGCCGGCAGGTGGTGCACCTCGTCGAAGACCACGAGGCCGAAGCGGTCCCCGTAGCGGGGGGCGTGCAGCATCGCCGAGTCGTAGGTGCTGACCGTGAGCGGCCGCACCTCGTGGTGGCCGCCGCCCAGCACCCCCGGCTCCAGCCCGAAGGCCGCGCGCAGCACGGCGACCCACTGGCTCACGAGGTCCAGCGTGGGCGCGACCACGAGGGCCGGCCGGGCGCAGGCGAGGATGGCCTGCTCGGCCACGAAGGACTTGCCGGCGCCGGTGGGCAGCACGACCACCCCGCGGCGGCCCGCGCCCTCCCAGGCGGCCAGCGCCTCGGCCTGGTAGGGGCGGGCGCTGCGGAGGGCCCGCGGCTCCAACTCCAGGGGCGACCATGCTTTTGCCTCGTCGGACAGGCCGGCAGCGCGACCGGCCCGCACGGTGTCGGCGTAGACATGACCGGGAGCCCGCCCGGCGCGCACGCGGCCATCCCACACGAAGCCGGGCGGCAGCGCGTCGGCGCCCACCCCTTCAAGCAGCAGCGTCCCATCGTGGAAGCGGAGCGTACCCATGGCGCGGCCAGCCCGATAACCCGGGCCGGGGGTCCCATGTCCGCCTTCTTGTCCGCCACCACGCCGTCGCCCGCGCCCGGCCCCTCCGCCACCTTGGAGTTCACCGCCGACTGGCGGCAGGGCAAGGGCGTCTTTGGCGGGGCCGTCGCCGCCGCCATGGCCCGGTCCATGGCCGCCGTCGTCGGCGGAGGCGCCCGCACCCTGCGGAGCTTTACCGTTCATTTTTGCGCGCCGGCCACCCCGGGGCCGGCCCGCGTGCGCGCCGCGCTCGCCCGTGAGGGCACCCTCGTCGCCCACGCGCGGGCCGAGGTCGACAACGACGACGGGCTCGTCGCCTTCGCCAGCGCCGTCTTCGCCGCGCCCCGCGCTCCCGGCCCCACCTGGGCCCCGCCGCCCGCCCTCGGCCCCGTCGCCCCCTTCGACAGCGTTCCCGCCGTGCCGATCCACCAGATGGGCGGCCCCGTCTTCGCGCGCCACTTCGAGTACCGCTTCGCCGGCGGCGAGGCGCCCTGGTCCGGCGCCGCGCGCGCGCACATGGCCTTCTGGATCCGCCCCGTCGCGCCCGTCCCCCTCGACGCCGCCCTCGCGATCGCCCTGCTCGACGCCGGGCCCCCCGCCTTCCTCGCCCGCCTCGACGGCCCCGCTGCGGCCGCCACCGTGGACTGGCGCGTCCAGCTCCCTGCGCCCCTGCCCGCCGGCCTGCCCGATGACACGCCGTTTCTGTTGGAGTCCGAAGCCGAGAGCTTCGTCGACGGCTACGCCGAGGAGCGAAGCGTCTTGCGCGCCCCCGACGGCACCGTGCTCGCGCTCGGCCAGCAGCTCATCGCCCGCCTTGGCTGAGGCGCCCGCGTGACTTCCCCGTGACGCCGTTGACGGTCGCCGGCCCATCCGTAACAGTCGGAGGCCCGGAGGCCTGTCCATGCGCCGCTCGATCGCCCTCGCCGCCCTGCTCGTCGCCTGCTCCAACCCTTGGGGGGATCCGAGCAAGCAGCCCGGCGCCGTCACCGACGAGGCCGACGCCGACACCGACGCCGACACCGACGCCGACACCGACGCCGACTCCGACGCCGATGTGGACACCGGCCCCAACCCCGACGACGTGGACGACGACGGCGACGGCTTCTCCGAGAACGACGGCGACTGCGACGACGAGGACCCCTCGCGCAACCCCGGCGAGGTCGAGGCCTGCGACGGCATCGACAACAACTGCGACGGCATCTCCGATCTCGACTTCGACGACGACGGCGACGGCCTCCAGGACTGCGCCGACTTCTGCCCCATCCAGGTGAACGTCGCGGCGGCCGACGGCGGCGACGGCACCTGGTCCTTCCCCTTCAACCGCATCCAGGAGGGCATCGACAACACCATCCTCCTCGGCTGCACCGTGGTCGAGGTCGACGAGGGCACCTACTACGAGAACATTGACTACAGCGGCCTCGTTGCCCAGGTGCGGGCCCGCCGCGGCCCCAGCGCCACGGTCATCGACGGCGGGGCCGTCGGCCTGCCCGTCGTCAGCTTCGTCTCGGGCGAGGGCGCCGACTCCACGCTCGAGGGCTTCACCGTCACCAACGGCTACGCCGACCTCGGCGGCGGCATCCTCATCCTCAACAGCGACCCGTCGGTCCTCGGCAACGTCATCACCGGCAACCGCGTCGAGGTCAACGCCACCTTCACCGGCGGCGGCGGCGGCGGCCTCTACCTGCGCGACTCCAGCCCCCTCATCGAGGGCAACGAGATCAGCGACAACGACGCCTGCTACGGCGGCACGGAGTCCGGGTGCGACGGCGGCGGCATCGCCATCCGCGGCGGCGCGCCGGACATCCTGGGCAACGACATTCTCGCCAACACCGCCGGGGACGGCGGCGGCATCTGGCTCGTGCGCAGCGACGCCGCCATCTTCCACAACCTCATCGCCTGGAACCAAGCGGACGACGAGGACACCGTGAAGGGCGGCCAGGGCGGCGGCATCGACATCCAGATCGGCTCCGCCGGCACCCTCGTCTCCAACAACATCGTCCAGGACAACACCGCCTCCACGCACGGCGGCGGCATCGCCATCTACGAGTACTCCGCCACCTCGGGGGACCCGGCGGTCGTCAACAACACCGTCGTGTTCAACACCGTGACCGACACCACCCACGGCGGCGGCATCGCGTCCTGGTCCACCACCCGGCCCGTGGTCACCAACAACATCGTCGCCTTCAACGCGCCCAACGGCGTCACGCTCAACACCACCGCCGTCTGGACGTACAACCTCGTGCACGGCAACGGCAGCGACTACGTCGGCGCCGCCACCAACCCCACCGGCACCAACGGCAACATCGGCGGCGCGCCCAACTTCGTGCTCGCCACCGACAACGGGGACCCGACCGACGACGACCTCGCGCTGGGCGCGGGCAGCGCGGCGGTGAACGCCGGGGACCCGGCGGTGCTGGACGCGGATGGCAGCCGGAGCGATGTGGGGGCGTTTGGCGGGCCGGCGGGGGCTTGGTGACGAAACACGGGTAGAAGGCACGGGATGGTGGACGAGCGCTGACGGGGCCCTTGAGGCTCGACAATGGGACGGTGCGCGTCGTTCCGCCTGCTGTCCCTCGTCGGGACCGGGCGGTTCGACATCGCCCTGTCGGTCCCCCTCGTTCTCGAGTACGAGGGGGTCGCGAACCGGCTCCTTCCCGAGCTCGGGATGAATGCCGACGACGTGGTCGACATCCTCGACTACCTCTGCTCGGTGGGCATCCACCGACCCGTCTTCTTCCTCTGGCGCCCGACCCTCCCCGACCCCAAGGACGACATGGTTCTTGAGCTGGCGGTCGACGCCGCTGCGCCAGTGATCGTGACCTTCAACAAGCGTGACTTCGTGGGCGCCGACCGCTTCGGAGTCCGCGTCCTGACGCCTCGTGAGTACCTTCAGGAGATCGGAGACATCCCATGAGTACGATCAGCATCCGCCTCCCCGAGTCGCTCCATGCGGGCATCCGTGAGGCCGCTCGGCGCGAGGGCATCTCCATCAACCAGTTCATCGCGAGCGCGGCCGGGGAGAAGCTGGCAGCGTGGGCGACCGAGGCGTACCTCGCGGAGCGGACCCGTCGCGGCGACAGGTCGAAGTTCGAGGCGGCGCTGGGTCGGGTGCCAGACCGGGAGCCGGACCCCGAGGACGCGATCTGATGGTTCACGCTCGCTTCCGCGGCGAGCGGATCTCGCGGGCCTCGAACGCCTCGGTCCATTGTCCCCATGAACCCCACGGCGGGCCGGCGGG
>JBEIVK010000842.1:0-1894 GCA_040373935.1 Alphaproteobacteria bacterium | reverse complement strand
CGGCGGTCGCCTCGGCGGAGACGAGCAGAGAGAGGGTATCGAGCGCGGACTCCCAGGCGAGGCTGGGGCTGCGGGCCCCCCGCACGGTGTCGCGCAGCGCGCGTTGGCCGAGGAGGTCGATCTCCTCGGTGTCCGGCTCGGGCGGAGGGTCCCCGTCGTCGCCCACCTCGAAGGGGGCGTCCGCGTCCGGGCCCGGGGTGACGCCGCCGGGCTGCGCGGCCTCGACGACCCACCCCTGGCCGGTGCGGGCGTCGCGCGCGAGCACCTGGCCGTTCGGCAGGACCTCGATGGCGAGGCGGTCCAGGGCGGGGACGTCGCCGGAGGCGTCGAGGGCGTGGCCGAGCGCGAGCAGCCAGTTGGCGGCCTCGACCTCGTGCGCGGGGCGGTTGCGGGCGCTGACGCGGTACAGCACGGAGCCTCCGGGCGCGGAGTGTAGCAGGCGGGCGGCGCGCGCGGGGGCCGAGGCGGTTATGGGCGCGGCATGTCGGGTGACTTGATCTCCCGGTTCCAACGCTGGGTGGTCGTCGCCATCGCCGTCGGAGCCGCCTGCTACCTCGGGTCCTTCCTTTGGGGGGGCTGGTCCGACGTCTTGACGGCCCTGCGCGCGTTCCAGCCGCTGTACCTCCTCCCCGTGGTGCTGCTCACGCTGGCCAACTACGCGCTGCGTTTCGTCAAGTGGCATTACTATCTGCGCCTGCTTGGCGTGGAGATGCCGTGGCGCGAAGACGCGCTGGTCTTCACGGCCGGGCTGTCGATGGCGATCTCCCCCGCCAAGGCGGGCGAGCTGCTGAAGCCCTGGCTCGTCCGCCAGCGCACGGGCGCCACGCTCGACAAGACCATCCCCGCGCTCGTCTCGGAGCGCGCCACCGACGGCATCGCGATGGTCATCCTCACGGCCTTCGGCATCGCCACCTACGCGTCCGAGCAGGTGGGCGCGCTGCTCGTGCTGGCGGGTGGGCTCGTCGCCGGGCTGGTCGTGCTGGCGAGCGCCCCCATCACCTTCGCCCTGCTGGACATCGCCGCCAAGGTGCCGGTGGTGGGGCCGCGGGTCGTGCCGCGCTTGCGCGCCATGTACACCGCCGCCCGCACCTGCTTCGCCCCGGTGCCGCTGGTGGTGGCGGTCGCGCTGTCCGTCGTCGCGTGGTTCGCCGAGTGTGTGGCCTTCTGGCTCGTGTTCGTCGGCCTCGGCCACCCCGCCAGCTTGGACGCGTCCACCTACGTCTACGCGAGCAGCACCATCCTTGGCGCGCCGTCGCCCGGCGGCCTCGGCGTGACGGACGGCGCGCTGGTCGTCGGCGCCGTGCAGATCCTCGGCGCCCCGGACGCCATCGCCGTGCCAGGGGCGGTCATCGCCCGCCTCGTGACGCTGTGGATGGGCGTGCTGCTGGGCACCGTGGCGCTTTTCTCCGTGAGCAGCCGCCTGCGCGGCCCCATCGAGCTGCCGCCCCACGGGGGCGGCGGCCGCTCCCCATGAGCCCGGGCGCCGCCCTGGAGGCCCTGGGGCGGGCCTGCGTGCAGCAGCGCGGCCCGCTGCTCGCGCTGTGGCTCGCGGTGACAGCCGTGCTGGCTGGGCTGGCCGGCGCGGCGGTGGCAGAGCGCGGGCTGCCGCTCGACTTCACGCCGCAGTCTCTTTTCATGGACGGCGGCCCGGAGATCGAGCGGCTCACCGCCATCGAGGCGGTCTTCGGGCGAGACGACAACGATCTCGTCATCCTGCTGCACGGCGATCTCGCGTCCCCTGCCGCCGCCGCCGCCCTGGCCGCCATGCACGCCGCCGCCGCCGGCGCGCCCGGGGTGGAGCGCGTGGACAGCCCGGTGAACGCGCCGGTGGTCGACGCCGCTGACGGCGCGCTGCTGGTGCGCGTGCCCTGGGACGACGCCCCGCCCGCGGCGG
>JBEIVK010000416.1:0-4043 GCA_040373935.1 Alphaproteobacteria bacterium | reverse complement strand
GCCGCTGGGTGCGTGTGCGCCGGGGCACCCGCGTCGCCGGCGGGAGCCCGGTGGACGGATCGGTGTCACGCCGCGTTTCGCCGCGGCGGAAGCGGGGGGACGGAGCGCGCGGGGCCCACGCGCCGGCGAGAACCGCGTGCCAAAATCGGGTTCCGGTTTTTTGACATCGTTCGACGAACCGGACGCCGCGGACGGGGTCGAGGGGAGAAGCGGGCCCCCACCGCGGTCTGGAGGGGCCCACGACGGCTGGCACGGTTTGTGCTTAGCCGTACAGCGCCAGACCACCCGCGACGCAGGAGGCTCCCATGGCGACGCAGACCCGCAGCACCCTCGGCGACCTGATCTCCCTGTTCTACGAGGAGTTCATGGAGCAGTACGGCGACGCGGAGCTCGCGAGCGTCGCCACGGCCGCGGTCATCCATGACTTGCTGGTCGAGGCTGGCGCGCCGGGCCGGGCGCGCGACGAAGCCGCCTGAGCCGCCGCACCCGCTGCGCACGCCGGGCTGGCCACCAGCCCGGCGTGACCTTTTTTCACGCTGGGGCGTCTGGAGTGCTCTCGGCATGTCAAGAGCTCGGTTAGGGGGGCGCCCATGACTGAGCCGGCTGGCCAACGCGACGTGTGGCTCCCGGTCACCGTACGGGTGGCCTGGGAGTTTCTGCAGTTGGGGGTGCGCACCACCCCGGCGCACCGCGCCGACGCCCGCGAGCACGTCCTGCGCATGTTGCCCGCTGGCGTCGAGCCCGCGACGGCCGAGCGCCTCGCCCCCGCGCTCACGCGGGATTGGCTGGAGCGGGTGCGGACGGGTACGGTCTGGCGGCCCACGCTGGACGAAGGCCCCGGCGTCGCCATCCCGCCGGAGTGGCGCTCCGCGCTCCTCGACGCCATCGACAGCACGGGCCATCTGTTGATGCGCGAGCACTACGGCTTGCGCGCCGGCCTCGACGAAGTGGAGGGCCGCGCACGCATCGCGCGCAGCGTGCTCGTGGCGGCGCGCGAGGGCCTGCGCGAGACGGTGCGGGCCATCGCCGACGAGGTGGGCGGTCCGGATTGGTCGGATCTGCAGGTGGACGCCGTGCTGCGGGCCATCACCGAGATGCCCGCGCCCGGCTGCCCGGGCCCGATGGGGCTGGACTCGTCGGCCGGCGACGCGCACGCGCGCGGCTGCCCGCGCTGTGGCCGCGCGCAGCGTCTCCTGCGCGTCGACATGCTGACGGTGCACGAGCTCTTCCCTCCGCGCGGGCCGCTGGTGTCCGAGGGAGAGGTCGAGGTCCTCGCCATCGACGTGCACCCGGACGGCCGCAAGCACATGAAGGCGCTGAAGGCCGCTTTCGGCCCGCAAGCGGTGGCCGTCGGCGGCGACACGCTGCTCGTGCCCTCGGAGGCGCTGGCCGAGAGCTGGCCGGCCGTGCAGGCCCTGTGCGCAGCCGCGCGTCCGGCGCGCCACCACCTGCGCGCCGCCCTGGCCCGCGGCCCGGGGCGTTGGTCTGGCGTCGTGCTCCTCGGACCGCTCGCCCTGCACGCCGTCGAAGCCGCCCGCGCGCGCCCCTGGGGTGAGGCCTTGGGGCTGCCCGAGCTCCCGCTCCCGCTCCCGCCGCCGCCCAGCGCGGCCCCGTGGCTGGCGGCGAGCGCGGCGGCCGTGCTGCTCACGTTCCTGGGCGCGCGGGCGATCCTCGCGCCGCGCGAAGTGGGCCCCGAGACACCCGTGGACGCCCGCTTCACCTCGACGGCTGGCGGGATCGAAGCGCGCTTCGACGCGCCAGACCCGTCGGTGGTCGAGGTCGTGGCGCTCAAGGACGGCGCGCTGGTGCCGGTCCGCACCGGCCTTCGGGCGGCCAAGGGCATGCTCGCCACCGGCGAAGGCGACTACACCATCCGCGCCGCCGCGGACGGGCTGCTCGTGGTCGCGAGCCCGGACGGCCTGCCCGCGCTCTCGGCGTGGATTGCACAGGCCGGGGGAGGGCCGGATGGGCTCGCCCGGCTGGCGGCGCAGGTGGCCCAGGCAGAGCCGCGCGCCGACATTGCGCTGGGTCTGCGCGAGATCACGCCGTCTCGGCTATAATCCCGCGGACTCAGGGCCCGAACCATGCGCGTCACCCCGCTCGACATCATCCAGAAGCAGTTCTCGCCTGCCCGTCGCGGCGGCTGGGAGCCCGACGAGGTGCGCCAGTTCCTCGACGACGTCCGGGACGCCATGGAAGAAGTCCTCAAGGACAACCAGCGTCTCAAGGATGAAATCGCCGCGCGAGACGCCGACATCGAAGAGCTGCGCTCTGGCGAGGGAGACCTCAAGTCCACCCTGCTGATGGCCCGCCGCCTGACGGACGACATCCATCGCAACGCCCGTCGCGAGGCCGATGTCATCGTGGGCGAGGCGCGCTTGGAGGCCGAGCGCATCCTGCTCACCGCCACCGACGAGCGCCGCGAGATGCAGGCCGACATCGTGCGGCTGCGCTCGGGTCGCGCCCGGCTGATCGCCGACCTGCGCGCCGTGCTCGACGCCTACCAGCAGACGGTGGCCGAGCTGGAGCGGGACCCGCCGGCCGCCCGCTGATGACGCCGGGCCCGCGCGCGCGCGTCGACCTCCACCTCCACAGCCGGCGAAGTGATGGCGCGCTCGACGCCGACGCGCTGCTGCGCGCCTGCGCGGCGGCAGGCCTCGACGTCCTGGCGCTGACGGACCACGACCTGCCGCCCTGTTGGGCAGCGGGCGCGCAGGTCGTGCAAGGGCGCGAGGTGCGGGTCGTGCACGGCGCCGAGGTGAGCGTGGCGCACGCCGGCCGCGAGCTGCACATCCTCATCTACACACCGGGCGAGATGCCCCCGCGCTTGCGGCGTTTTCTGGAGGGCCGCGCGCGGGCCCGCGCCGCCCGGTACGCCGAGGCCTGCGCCCGCACGGGTCTGCCGGGTCTCGCCCCGCCGGACGACGAGGCCTGCGCCGGCGCGCGGGCGCTGACGCGCCACCACGTCGCGCGCGCCATCTTCGAGGCGGGCCACGCGCCGAGTCCCTCGGCGGCCTTTCGGCAGTGGCTCTCGGGTCCCACCTCCGTGCTGCCGCCCATCACCCTGCCGCTGGAGGCGCTGGTGGCCGAAGCGCGCGCGGCGGGGGCGCTCACGGCGTGGGCCCACCCGCCGAGGGCCGAGGCGGCGGCCCTCCTGCCCGGCATCGCCGACGCCGGGGTCGACGCGGTGGAGGCGGTTCGGCCGGGCATCGGCGGGCACGGCCGCGCCGCGCTGGGCCGGCTCGCGCTGAAGCACCGCATGGTGGTGGTGGGCGGCTCGGACTGGCACGGCCACAGCGGTCCAGGCGTGGGCCACTTCGCCGCGCCCTGGCGCGAGGTGGCGCCCTTCTTCGAGCGGCTCGACGCCCTCAGGCCGCCCGCGCCCGCTGAATGAGGGTTCATTCAGGTGGGGCTTGCCCTGTCGTCACCGACTTGCTACACAGCCGGCGCACAACAGCGGGTCACTGACCCCGGGAGTTCACCATGGCGGACACCAAGGGCTTCTTCGACGAGTACCTCCCCAACAAGCTGGCGAAGAACCCGGATCTCGCCAACAGCGTCAAGAACGCGATCTTCGTGTTCGACATCGACGGCGCCGGCGCCTGGACGCTGGACCTCTCGACCCCCCCGGGCAACGTCGCCGAGGGCAAGGCCGCCAACGCCTCCTGCACCATCTCCGCAAAGAAGGCCGACTGGGAGGCCATCCTGGACAACCCGGGCAAGGCCGTCCAGATGGTCATGATGGGCAAGCTCAAGGTCTCCAACCTTGGCCAGGCCACGGCGCTCCAGAAGATCCTCGCCTGATCTTCCCGCGCCGGGCGGCCCGCCCTCCCTGCGGGGAGCGGCGGGCCGCGCCTGTTTTGGGCCTTGCCAGCCGCCCGCAGGGCCTCAGCGCCCCCTGGCGCCGCCGCCAGGTGCCGACCGCCGCGACGAGCGTGAGGCCGGGCGCAAAGAGCAAGCTTCCCAGCACGATGCCGAGGAACTCGAGCGCGGTGTACTCGATGGTGCCGGCCGCCGCCTCGTTGGGCCGGATGCCGAGCTGG
>JBEIVK010000300.1:0-5183 GCA_040373935.1 Alphaproteobacteria bacterium | reverse complement strand
CTTCCCGCCGCCGCGCTCGCGCCGGGGGCGGTGGTGGTGGACGTCGCCATCCCGGGGACCGTGGTCGGCCCGGTGCCCGCTGGGGTGCAGGTCTTGGCGGGCGAGGCGGTGGTGCCGCCGATCGGCTTCGGCGGGGACCGCTGGCGCCTGCTCTACCAGGTGCTCGCCGGCTACGGCCCGGGGCAGCTCTACGCCTGCCTGGTCGAGCCGCTGGTGCTCGCCGTGGAGGGGCGGCGCACGCCCTACGCGCTGGGGCGCGCCCTCCCGCCCGCGGCGGTGCGGGAGTTCGGCCAAGCGGCGGAGCGGCTGGGTTTTCGGCCGCGGCTGGCCCGGGGCTGGCGGGGCGTGGCGCCGGGGGCCTTGGCCGGCGGCTGAGGCCGGGCAGGCCGAGGGAAGGGGGCGTTACGGGGGAAACCGTGGGTTTCCCCTGTCCTCTGATGAATGTCCGGCGAGAGGCGGCGGGCGTGGCCGGGCCTCAGACGGCGGCGCGGAGGCGCGCGAGCAGGGCGTCGGCGAGGACCCCCGCGGTGGCGGGGCCGTGGCGGAAGAACAGCGAGGGCTCGACGGCTTCGAGCTCGTTCAGGCACCAGCGGCCGTCGGGCAGGCGGAGGAGGTCCACGCGGGAGACGAGCAGGGGCGCGTCGGTGCCGCTCCAGGGGCGGGCGATCGCGTGGGCGGCGCGGGCGATGGCGAGGGCCTCGGCTTCGGGGGACCACGGCTCGTCGGCGGCGCCGTGCTCGTCCTGCACCCGAAAGTCACCCGGCCGCGGGCGTTTGCGCACGCCGTGGCAGGGCACCTCGTCGACGAGGATGAGGGAGACCTCGCCTTCGGACTCGACGCTGGGGAGGTAGGGCTGCACGAGCAGGCCGACGCGCGTGAGGGCCTCGGCGAAGAACGCTTCGTCGGCCGGGCTCGCCGGGGCGGTGACGACGCGGCAGTCGCTGGCCCCGGCCCCGACCACGGGCTTGACGAGGGCGCGGGCCCAGCCGTGGGCCGCCAGCACGTCGGCGAGGCGGGTGGTGGCCCTGGCGGGGACCCAGGCCGTCGGCGCGATGGGGATGCCGGCGGCCGCGAAGGCGGCGAGGTAGCGCTTGTCGGTGTTCCAGCGGATCACCGGCAGCGGGTTCCACAGCCGCGTGGCGGCGGCGGCGCGCGCGGCCCAGTCGAGAAAGGCGGGGAGCCGCGGGGCATAGTCCCAGGTGGTGCGGATGAGCGCGGCGTCGAAGGCGGCCCAGTCGACCGCCGGGTCTGTCCAGGCGGGGGACGTCACGTGGACGCCCCGCGCGGCCAGCGCGGCTTGGAAGGGGCGGTCGTCCTGCTCTTCGGGGCGCAGGGAGTCGCAGGTGACGAGGGCGATGCGCATCGGGGCCTCCGCGCCGCGCGTTATCCCGGAGGCTGGCGCATGGTGGGCCCCGTCCGCCCCGGATAAGGGGTGCCGCCCCCGGAGGGCCGCCCCGTGAAGCAGGTCTTCGTCCACACCTTCGGCTGCCAGATGAACGCCTACGACTCGGGCAAGATGAAGGCCCTGCTCGGCGGCGTGGGCTACGCGGCCACCGACGACATGGACGCGGCCGACCTCGTCATCGTCAACACCTGCTCCATCCGCGAAAAGCCCGAGCAGAAGCTGCACTCCTTCCTGGGGCGCGCCTTCCAGATCAAGCGCGCCCGCGGCCGCCAGCAGCGGCTCACGGTGGCGGTGGCGGGCTGCGTCGCCCAGCAAGAGGGCCAAGCCTTGCTGGACCGCTACCCCGAGCTGGACCTCGTCTTCGGCCCGGACGCGGTGCCCCGCATCGTCGAGCTGGTCTCGGCCGCCGGCGCCGGCCAGGTGCTCGACACCCGCTTTCTCGACGCCGACGACTACGTCTTCTCCGCCGAGCTGGACCCGGACGCCACCTCCGCCACGGGCGCGTTCGTCACCATCCAGAAGGGCTGCGACAACAAGTGCACCTTCTGCATCGTGCCGGCCACGCGCGGCGCCGAGCTGTCGCGCCCCTCGGGGGAGATCCTCTCCGAGGTGCAGGCGCTGGTCGCCCGCGGCGTGCGCGAGGTCACGCTCATCGGCCAGAACGTCAACAGCTACGGCCTCAAGGTGCCGGGCGAGCGCACCTTCGCGCAGCTCCTGTACGCCGTGGCCGAGGTGCCGGGCGTCGAGGTCTTGCGGTACACCACCTCGCACCCGCGGGACATGGGGCCGGACGTCGTGCAGGCGTACCGGGACTTGCCCGTGCTGGCGAGCCACCTGCACCTGCCCGTGCAGTCGGGGTCCGACGCCGTGCTGCGGCGCATGAAGCGCTTCTACACGCGAGATCGCTACCTCGCGCTGGTGGACGCCCTGCGGTCGGCCCGGCCGGATCTCGCCCTCACGACGGACGTCATCGTGGGCTTCCCCGGCGAGTCGGACGCCGACTTCGCCGACACGCTGTCCCTGCTCGACACCGTCGGCTTCCACAACTCGTTCTCCTTTAAGTACAGCCCGCGCCCCGGCACCCCGGCGCTCAAGCTGCTGGAGCGCGACGAGGCGGTGCCGGCCGACGTGGCCCAGGCGCGCCTGCAGGCCTTCCAGGAGCGGCAGCGCGTGCTCGCGTTGCGCCACAACCTCGCGCTGGTCGGCCAGGTCGTGTCGGTGCTCGTCGAGGGCCCGGCCCGCAACGACCCCGGGCTGATGGCCGGCCGCACCTCGACGTTTAAGCCCGTCAACTTCCCCGGCGACCCATCCATGGTCGGCCGCTTCGTGCCCGTGCGCGTGCTGCGCGCGTGGCCCAACTCGCTGCGCGGCGAGCTGGCCGACTCCCCTGCCCAGGCCTCTGCATGACGACCGACCCCACCGTGCCGAGCGGCCCGCTCGCCGGTGATCACGACGATCCCGCGCTGGATCCCGAGTACCGCCCGCAGCGCCTCGCCATCTCCACCTTGTTGGGGGTCTTGACGTTCTTCGGCGCGGTGGCGGCCGTCCTGTACTTCTACAAGGACGCGGTCATCGCGGCGGGCGAGGGCCTCGTCCGGGTGGCGGGCGGCCCTGGGCTCGCGCTCATCTGGATGCTGCTCGACATGAGCCCGGTGCCCGTCGTGCCCAACGACGTCTTCAGCACCCTCGCCGTCATCGGCGGCATGAACCTCTGGGTCGTCACCCTCTGGTGCACGCTCGGCAGCATCTGTGGCGGCCTCGCGGCGCGGTCCCTCGCGATGCGCCTCGCGCACCGCCCGCTCGTCGTCCGCCTCGTCACCGAGGGCAAGTCGGCGCGCCTGTTCCGCCTCGTCGGCCGCCACCAGAAGCTCGCGCTGGCCATCGGCGCCATCACGCCGGTGCCGTACTCGCTCACCGCCTGGGGCGCTGGCCTCACCAACATGGAGCTTCGGCCCTTCATCTTGGTGTCGCTGTTCCGCTTCCCGCGCATCGTGTTCTACCTGCTCCTCTTCGAGAAGGGGCTGGTCAACGCGCTGGACGTCTGAGGCGCGGGTTCACGCGTGAGCGTGTGACTCACGGGCATTTTCAGGGGGCGGGGCGCTCCGCGTCGCGGCGCCCCGCAACGCCCCCTGGCACCGGGTCGGCCGCCCGACCGCGGCCGGCCGGCGCCCGGCGCCTCCGGCTCAGAGCTTGTACTTGGCCGACCGCGAGAAGAGCGTCTTGGCGGCGCCGTCCTTGCCGACGCGAGACACGCGCAGCTCCACGGCCCCCTCGGCCTCCATCACCGGGGCCTGCACCTTGAACCAGACGAGGGTGGGGCTCAGGTCGGCCACCCCCGCCTTCGTGACCTGGTGGCGGGCCTCGCCCACCTTGCGTCCGCCGACCAGCACCTCGGCCACGAGCCAGAAGTCCTCGGACTTGTGCTCGGCGCCCTTGCGCGCCACCAGCACCGGCAGCTCCACCACGACGGTGTCGGCGTCGGCGGCGATGATCTCGGCGGGGAAGTTGTCGCCCAGCGGGAGTGTCTTGTCCGACACCGCGACCTTGAGCTTTCCGGCTTTGGCCGGCTCCGGCGGCTTCGGTGCACCCGCGGCGCTGCCCTTCTTGGGCGCCGGGTCCAGCCCCAGGTCGTCGTCGGGCGGACCCTCGTCGTCGTCCGGGCCCAGGTCGTCCGGGTCTTCGTCGGCGCTGTCCTCGGGATCTCCGGGGTCCCCCGGATCCTCGTCGTCGCCGTCGAGCCCCGGCTCGGCGGGGTCCTCGCCGTCGTCGTCGTCGAGACCGCCCGCGGGAGCGGGCTTGCCGCCCTTCGGGGCCGGCTTCTTTGGGGTGCTGGGGCCGCCGAAGTCCTCGTCGAAGTCCGGGTCCGACTCGTCGTCGGGGGCGGCGGAGGCCGGGGCCCCCGCGAGAAGGACGGCCAGGAAGGCCAACGGAAACATGCGGCTCATGGGGGCTCCGACGGACGGCGCGCAGTGTAGTGTGCGCCCTGGCGCTGTCAAGACCCGGGAGGGGTTCGGCCGGTTCCGCGGTGCCGGGCGGGCCGGCGTGGGCTACGGCGACGCCGTGGCCCCGAGCGTCTACGATCGGCTGTTTCGCACTGCGCGGGCGCGCGGCGCGGGGCCGTCCTGGGCGGCCGGAGCGGCGCTCGTGCTCGCCGGCGCGGCGGCGGGTGTCGCTGCGTTGCCACTACTGGACGGCATCCTCGCCCAGGCCCCCCGGGCCGGCGCCGCGGTGGAGCGGGTGGCGGTGCGGGTGGCGCTGCTCGTCGCGGCGGTCGCCGCCCTGCGCGGGGCGGACGCGGTGGTGCGCAGCCCGGAGCGCCCCGTGCTCGACGCGCACCCGGTCGACGGCCGCGCGCTCACCCGGGCCGTGGTGCGCCGCGCGGCGGTGGGGCTGCTGCCCGGTCTCGCTGCTTCGGTCCTCGCGCTGGGCGGGCTCGCGTTGCGCGTGGGTCCGGGGGCGTGGGCGGCCGGGGCGCTGGTCGTCGTGGGCGGCGGCCTCGGCGGGCTCGGCGTGGGCGCGGCGATGCACCTCGGCGCCGTGGATCTGGCGCTGCGGCCGGCGGCCGCGCCGCTTCTGGACGCGCTGCGTGGGGCCAATCCCCGGCCCCAGGCTGCGCTGATCTACGCGCCCGGCGTGGCCATTTTTGTGGTTGGCGCCGCCATCTTTCTCGCGGGGGCCGGGGCCGGCGCCGCGCTGGACGGGCGCCCGGCGGGCCTGCTCTGGGCGGCCCTTCCGGTGGCGCTCGGGCTCGCCGGGGCCGCGGTGGCGCCGCGCCTCG
>JBEIVK010000043.1:0-13280 GCA_040373935.1 Alphaproteobacteria bacterium | reverse complement strand
GCGGCGGCGCGGCGGCGTGCGACGAGACCGCGGGCGCCACGGGAGCCCCAGCGGCGGCGAGCAAGGCGTGCGCATCGGCCACGAAGGCGTCGTCGCCCTGGACCGACCACTCGCCCCCCGACCACCAGAGGCCGCCCCGGGCCGCGAGCAGCACCGGAGCGGCCGTGGGCTGCTCGCCCGGGTGGAGGCCCATGTCGTCGAAGGCTGCTCCGAAGGCCCACGGCACCCACCCCGCCACGCCGCCGGCGAAGGGGAGGCCCGAAGCGTGCATTCCGGTGGCCGCGCCCTGCGGCGGCGGCCACGCGCACGGCGAGCCCCAGACGATGAGCGTTCCTTCGCCGGAAACATCGAACACGCCGCAGTCGCCGGGGCGCGCGAAGAGGGTGCGGATCACGGTGTTGAGAGGCGCGGAAGTCACCCGCGCCTGTATCCCGTCGACACGGACGAGATAGCATGCCTGCGATGGGGAGGTTGGCGTGAGGGTTTTGCTGATCGACCGGGACGAACGTTGGGCCGCGCTCGCACAGGGCGTGCTCGGCGCGAACGGCGTGTCCATCACGGTCGCTGCCGATGCCGCCACCGCCCAGACGCGTCTCGCCGCCGGCCGCTGGGACGCACTCCTCCTCGACGCCGATCTCTGGGAGGCCCCCGGTCTTGCCAACGCCGTGATGGGGTGGCGGACCGGCGCGCCCAGCGCGGTCGTCGTCGTGCTGGGCGGGGGTGCCGTGCCGTCCGAAGGGGTCGTGCGTCCGCTCGCGCCGGCGCGCCTGCTGCGAAAGCCGGTTTCCTTGCTTGATCTCGAGGGCATCCTCCGGTCGGCCCCGGCCCGCGGCGCGGCTCCCGGCGTGGCGCTTCTGGGTGCGTTGGGCGCATCGGCCGCGGACTCTCTCTCCGCGCCCATGGTCACGCCGCTCCCCTTGCTCGGGGTGGAGGCCGACCCGTTGCGCCAGCTCGCGCGCTTGTGGGCGGAGCGCGGGACCGCCGCGGTCTCGGCCGCCGGCACGGAGACGGTCCTGGTGCGGTCCGGGGGGCTGGTGGATGCCGCCGGCTGGTCCGTGTTGCCGCGGCTGTTGGCCTCTCCCGGCGCGCTGTTGGTGGAGTCGGCCCCCCAAGGGCCGCCGGGCGACTGGGCCGGGCTCGGCATGGCGCTGCTGCATCACGCGCGTGGCGTTGTGCCGGCCGGCGCCATTCAGCGCCACCGCTTCGATACGGTGGCGGGCGGGCCGCGCGCCGAGCTGGTTCGGGCCGTGCCCATCCACCCCGCGGTGAGCGCCTTTCTGGAGCGCCCCGGCGCGACCATCGGGCGCTGGTGCAACGAGGTTCCGCCGGCTGCCCAGGCGGACCTCGCCGCCCTTCTCCGCCTGGGGTTGGTCCAGGTCGTGCCGGCGAGCGCGGAGTCGCTGCGGCCCGTGGACTCCCTGCGTTCGGTCGACGCCCCCGCCTCCGCGTCGGCCCCGTTCGCCGGGGTGTCCCGGTCTGCGCCGGCGCCCGCCCCGGCCCCGCCGCGCGTGTCCCCCGTCACGGGGTCGCCGCGCTCCGGCTTCCCCTCCGATCTCCCGAGCGCCGTGACCCAGCCGCCCTCCGTTCTCCGGACGGACGTCGGCGCCTCGCGCGCAGACCCGCGGCCGCGCCCCGCCGGCGCGCCGGCGTGGCGAGAGATGCACCGCCGCCTCACCGACGACGTCGAGCGCCTTCGCAGCGCGTCGCCGTGGGTCGTGCTCGGCCTCCCCACCGATGCCGCCGCGGACCTGCGCGACGCCACCATCGAACGCCAGCGGGATCGCTACGCGTCCCT
The DNA here is from genome assembly GCA_040373935.1 of Alphaproteobacteria bacterium. Classification (GTDB taxonomy): domain Bacteria; phylum Myxococcota_A; class UBA796; order UBA796; family UBA2385; genus JBEIVK01. The sequence goes on along the minus strand of JBEIVK010000043.1, from coordinate 11,485 downwards.
GGTCGCGCGGGCGGATGTCCCGGCCGGGATCCAGGCGCTCGCCCGGGAGATGCTCGCGCTCGTGGAGGAGGCGGGGCGCCGCGTCCAAGCGTCCTCCGCCTCGGCGGCCGTGGACGAGACCCCGACGGCCCACGGCGCGTACACGCCCGAGGAGCGCCTGCTCGCCGTGGGGCGAGATCTCGCGCGGCGCGGCCAGTTCGCCCAGGCCGAGGCCATGCTCACGCGGGCGCAAGAGCGCGCGGTGGGCAATCCGCACATCGCCGCCTGGCTCGGCTGGGCTCGCCTTCACAATCCCGAGCGCACGCCCGAGGAGCGCGCCGAGGAAGGGCGGGACCTCATCCTCCTCGCGGCGCAGCTTGCCCCGGAGGACCCAGACGTGGCCGCCGTTCTGGTGCGGTACCTGCTCCGCGCCGGGGACGCGGCCGGCGCGCTCGCCCGTGCCCAGCGCGCGCTGAAGATCTCGCCCGACCACCCGGAGCTTCGCGCGGCCTGGCGCGAAGCCCGACAAGCCGCTCCGGCCGCTGCCGAGCCGCGCTGAGGCGCGGCGCGGGCCTCAGCCCGGGTAGGGGAGGTTCTCCTCGGCGGGGAAGTCCTCGTCGGGCGGAGGGCCGCCGTCGTAGCCAGGGTCCACGTCCTCGGGCGGGTAGTCGTCGCCGCCGTCCTGAACGGGCGGGCCGTCGCCGTACTCGCCGTCCATCGGCGGGCGCCGCCCGTTGATGCCCCGCACGGACCCCGGACCATCGGGACCGAAGGCAGGCCCGACCCGCGGCTCCATGCCGATGTCCTCGCCGCCAGCGGCGCGCGCCTCTCGCTCCTTGCGGAGCTTTTCCCGGCGCTCTCGGATGCGCTGCAGCCTCGCCTCGCGGTCTGCCTCCGGGTCCCCGCTCGGCTCGATTCCGCGCGGCCCCAAGAACGACGCGGGCCCTGGACCGTCGCCCAGCGCGTCATCGGCGCCGATCCGCCCGCGCGGCTTGAGCCCACCCGCTCCGCCCAGACCGGCGGCACCCCGCGCCGGACCGACCACGGCGCGGTCGATGCGGCACGTCGGCCGCTCGAGCGTGCCCGTGCAGATGAAGTGGTAGGCGTCGTCCTCGCCGCGAGCCTCCTTCATGTCCGGCAGCATCCGGGCGAGCTTGTCGAGGTCTTCGCCGAGCGTGACCTTCGCTTGCACCCGCAGGCGCCAGCGCGAGGGCTCCGCGCCGTTCACGGTGGCGTGCCCGCTCAGCTCCACCTGCACCGCCTCGGAGACGAGGCTGCCGGTCTCGATGGTGGCCTTGCCTTCTTGCAGGGCGATCTCGAGCTTGGCCTCGGAGAACGCCGTGGGGGAGAGGTCGAAGCCCTTGATGGAGGCCTTGTCGATCGCGAAGTCGGCGATCGACAGGTTGAGGGTGCCCTCGGACTTCTTCGGGTCCGTGGCGTCGAGCGCGAGGTCGGCGTCGAGGGCGGCGGTGCCGGAGGCGTCGATGGACCAGTCGTCCCCGCTCAGCGGCAGGAGCGCGAGGTTGAGCCCCTCGCCGGCGAGCTGGACGACGCTGGCCGCGTCGGAGCGGGCGTAGGTGCCGCTCAGGTCACCTTGGAGGACCTCGGCGGCGAAGTCGGCGCCGAGCTGGCCTTGCAGCAGCGGCAGCAGCGCGACGCTCACCCGCGCGTGGTCTGCCCGGAAGAAGGTGCTGCCCTTGAGCGCGCCCTCGCCCGCGTCTTCGCCGCCATCGTCCAACTTGGCCTTGCCGCGGCGCTTCTTGGGCCGGGGCTTCTTGGGGGCCTCGACCTTGTAGACCACGAGGTCGTCGAACTCGACGCCGTGGAGGAACCAGATGTCCGCGCTGCCGGCGTCCAAGGCCCACTTGCCTTCGCCGCGGTCTTGGACCTCGTAGCGCAGGCGCTCCAGAAGGGCGTCCCGCGGAAAGTTGACCTTGAAGCCGATCGCAAAAACGAGGACGCCCCACGCGAGGCCCCCGGCGACCAGTGCGAGCTTCTGCATCATCCTTCCTCCGGGGTCGCGGGGGCCGCCGCCGCCACGATCTTGAACGCCGACACGTCCATCGACACGTCAACCTGCTTCGGCTCGTCCGCGCGCGAGCGCGTCTTGACCTTAAACGAGCGAATCCGGAGGGGGTAGCCCTTGGTCTCGACCTCTGCCAGGAAGCGGGTCATCTCCGGGACACTCAGCCGCGTGATGGACACGGCGTAGACCTTCTCCTCCACGTCGCCGGTGGTCGACGCGGACTTCTCCCGCACCGCGTCGAGCTTGTCGCCGACCTGCGCGTTGCGCGCGGCCTGCTCCAGGAAGGCGGACAGCTCCGTGCCGCTGTGGACCTTCATCTGCGCGGCGATCTCGGCGGCGCGCTCATCTGCCGCCGCGTGGTCGGACGCCAGGGCCTCGATGAGCTGGAGCGTCTCGAGCCGAGCCTGAACCTTGCTTTCGGCGCTGCGGAGGCTGCTGCGCATGGCGAGCCCGCCGACGAGGAGCGCCGTCAGCGTGCCGACCGCGAGCAGGCCCACGACGAGCGTTCGGTCTCGCGGGGAGAGCGCGCCCAGCGAGGCCTCCGCGCGGGCCAGCAGGTCCTTGATGCGGGAAATGGCGGGGTTCGGCATCGGTCAGCCCTCTTCCGACTGGGGCGCTTCGAGGGGGATGGTCAAGGTGAAGCGCACCTTGTCCTTCTTTTTCTGTTCGTCGCCGCGCTTCGCTTGCTCGAAGCCCGGGACCTTCTGCATGGCGGCCTCGATGCGCGCCGCCTCTTCGTAGCCGCCCGTCTCGCCCTTGAGGGTGATGAGGCCGTCGGCGATCGTCAGCTCGTCCACATCCAGCACGGCGTCGCTGTTCGGCGGCACGCTGTCGCTGATGCGCGCGAGGTGGCCCAGCACCGGCGGCTCCGGGGAGATGATGCTGCCGAGCAAGTCCACGCGGGCGGTCGTGGCCGCGGTGCGCTCTTGCATGATGGCCAGCGCGGTGCTGCCGTCCTTCAGGCGGCCGGCGTCCACGTCGGGGAAGGTCTTGACGACCGCGGCGGCGATGTCGGCCTGCGCCTGGGATTGCGCGGCGGTGAGTTGGATGGAGCGCGCCGCGAAGCCCACGACGCCCAGCAGCACCACCGCCGCGGCAGCAGCAGTGCCGACCTTGAGACCGAGCATCAACCGCGCGAGGTCCCCCTTGAAGGCAAAGGCGCCCAGGCGGAGGTCGAGGGAGCGGGCCTTCGGGTTCAGGCCCCGCGCCAGCGCGGCGCGCGCGAGGGCGCTCTGCGGCGCGGGCAGGCCGTCGCCGTTGGCCACGGCGAGGCGCACCGGCACGCCCAGCAGGGCAGACAGCTCTTCGCGCATGCCCGGGGTGAGCGCGCCGCCGCCGCACAGGAGCACCTCGGGCACCTCGATCTTCAGGGTGTCCTCGAAGCCGATGAGCGTCGCCCGCACCTCATGGAGCAGCGGAAACCAGGCCGCCCGCACCGTCTCGGAGGGGCTTGCCGGTGCGCCGCCCGAACGGCCGGGGTGGGTCGCCTCGGCCGTGGCTTCGTCGGACCATTCGGCGGCCCCCGGCAGCGCCGTGCGGTGCTTGAGAGCCTCGGCTTCGCTGGTGTACAGCGAGAAGGCCTCGGCGAGCGCGCTGGTCACCGCGGCGCCCCCGGTCGTGATGGCGCGGGACGCGACCACCCCTCCGTCGGCCACCCAAGCGACGAGCGTGCGGTGGTGGCCGAGGTCCACCACCGCGACCGGGCTGGGCCCCGCGAGGTCGGCCAGGAGGTCCGCGTCCACCACCACGAGGCGGGGATCCAGGCCGGCGGCCGTGAACTCGGCGAGTCGAGCGGCGACCCGTGCCTTCGGTGCCAGCGCGACCAGCGCGCGGGTGCGGTCTGGCTCCGCGGCGAGGGGCCGCCACGAGAGCACCATGTCGTCGAGGTCAAACGGGACCACCCCCTCGACCTCCAGCGGAATGGCCTGCTCGACGCGCGCCCGGTCCGCGAAGGGCAGGGCGATGGCGCGCAAGCTCGTCGCCTCTGTCGGGAAGGTCGCCACCGCGCCCGAGCCGAGGTGCTCACCGCCCAGCTCCGCCAAGACCGCCTGCAGGGCTTCGACCGGGCCCTCCGGCCCGGCGGCCGGGTCGACGGCCCGATGCAGGACCTGCACCGCGCCGCCGCGCCCCCCTTCGCTCACGGCGACCTTCACGGTGTGAGCACCGAGGTCGATTCCAATGGTTCGCGGCATGGGTGTCTGCTCCGGGGGCCGTCAGTCGACGCGCCAGTGCAGCAGGCGGCCGGTGGACCGCCCACTGCTGAAGTCGAAAACCGCCATGATGGTGACCGAGCTGGTCCCCACGAGGCCGGTGCTGGTGATGGTGAAGGTCTGCGACGACGTGGACGCCTTGTTGGTGATGCACTCCTGCTGGAGCTCAATCCCACAGTTGTCGCGGTACCGGCGAATGAAATCGTTGGCGTTGCGCGGCGGGAAGCCGAAGGTCGTCGCCAGGATGGTCTGGTTGCACTGCTGGAGCTGCGCATCCATCGGCCGCGGCTGCGCGCACGCACGGACGAGCGAGTCGATCACGGCGGCGTCGGCGGTCGTGATGTTGACCTTGCCGTTCGGGTCTCCCCACACCGTGAGCTGCTCCTTGTACTTGTCGAACACCTCGCCCTCCCAGCCGGCGACAAGACGGACCTCTTCCAAGCTGTCGAAGGGGGCGTTTTTGCAGAGATACGGGGGATCTTCGGTGTTGTAGAGGGTGTCTTCGTAGCCGCCGAGGCCCCCGGAGCGGACGTTGTCGAGGTCAACCCAGTCCTTCAGGTTGCCGATGACCTCCCACCGGTCGATGCCGCGCTCCAAAAAGTACTGTTCGTCCTCTTCGCCGCTCATCAGGGCAAAGAGCTGCTGGCCCGTCGGTGAGTCCATGACGGTCGTCGCCGTCTCGCGGGCGAAGGCGTTGACGTTGATGCGGCTCTCGTGGTCCTGGACCTCGGCGTTGAAGTCTCCGTCGAAATCGAGGAAGTGCTTGTCGTCGAACATGCCGCCGTCGCCCTCCTCGTCCGTGGCGGCGGCCGCGGCGGGCGCGCGCCCCGTCTGCTGGATTTCGGCGAGGTCCTCTTCGGCGACGTCTTCGATGTCCCCGCCGGCGCCCATCACCATGCGCAGCAATCCCGTGTTCAGGACCGGGACCATCTGCCACAGGGCGTCGCCGATCGGGATGCCGAGGTTCTCGGCCATCCCGGAGAGCATGTCGTTCTTGGCCAACTCCTTGTTGGCGATGAGCAGGAGCATGTAGAGGTTGAGACCGCTGCGCGCGAGCCAGTATGCGGACACGCGGTCCCGTTGATGGGCGGCCACGAGGTTTCGGGCGCGCGCACCATACGCGACCTCGGTGCTGACGACGGTCATCACCATCAGCGTCGCGATGACCACCAGGATGGCGATCCCGCTCCGGCGGCCCGCGAGGCGGCGGCCCGGGACCGACCGTGGGCGCAACAGGGCGTCGCGGAGCGGCGTCATCGGAGCGGAACCCCCTGCGAGAGCGGGCCCGCGCCGGTGTTTCCGGAGCTCGCCGTCGCGCTGCGGGCCAGGGGTGGGGCGGTCTCCAGCACCACCGTCCGCACGAGGGTCAGCGGGACCTCTTCGTCGCGATCGCCGCTCGGGTCCGGGGCTTGGACCGTGAGCACAATCGTGACGGCCCGGGGAAGGCGATTGGGGGTCTCGGCGCCCGTGGTGTCCCAGGTGTCGCGCCACTCGCCGGTCGTCGGGTCCAAGTAGCGGAGGTCGAAGCGCGTGACGGAGCGGGCGAGGGGAAGAATCGCGCCGTCGCGGTCGGGCTCGTGGTCCACCCGCTGCGCCTCACGGTGGAACAGCACGAAGCGCCCAGCGGCGTTCGGGTCGTCCTCCACCCAGAGGGTGACCTCCGTCTGGTCCGACTCCCGGCTGTTTGCGCGGGTGCGCCGGTGCGACTTCGCGGCGAACCAGAGCTGGTCGGTGTCGTCCTCGTCGCGGCCGACGAACACCGTGCGGTAGGTGTTCACCGACTGCTGGTTGGGCGTGAGGTACGCGAGAGAGATCTCCCGGGCGACCCGCTCCATCGCCACCTGCGCGCTGCGGTTCACCTCGTCCTCCCGCTCGAGCAAGTCGCGCACCTGCAGCGTTGACGCGAGGGTCTCCCAGGCCAGCAGCGCGATGAGCACCATCACGCCCATCGCGACGAGGATTTCGAGCAGGGTGAAGCCGCGCCGCATCAGCGACCGTCCTGCTGCGGGTTCGCGACCACGCCGGTGGGGTTGATGACGTGGTGGACGATCTCCACCTGGTCCGTCTCGTCTTCGTTTTCTCCCCACCACACGACGACACGGACCTCTCGGATGTAGTCCGAGAGGTATTCGCCCATCACCTCGGGGGTGACGCCGAAGGTGCTGAGGTCCGGGATGGAGGAGGCGACGTCCGGGCCCTCAGGCGCCCCCTCCTCGGCCTCGGGAAAATATCCGTTGCCCTGCAGGGTGTCTGCCATTCCCCCGAGGTCTGACGGGAGGGTCAGCTCGATGCGGCGCACGGTGTAGGCCCACTGGAAGTCTTCGAGGTCCGCCTCCAAGTCGAGGTGAAGCGACTCGCCGCGGAACTCCTCCTCACCGAAGCCCTCAAAGGTCCCGGTCTCCTCCAGGTCTTGCGTGGTCCAGCCCTCCCGTTCCAGCTTGAGCATCACCTCCATCGTTTTTTCTTCGGCGAGCATGGTGGCGCGCGCGGTGCGCTCAGCGTCGGCGGTCATGAACACGGCGAGAGACTGCGTGTCGACCAGAACCACCAGCGCCACGGCCATGATGCCGAGGGCGATGATGACCTCGAGGAGCGTGAATCCGGCGCGGCGGGCGCTCATCGCAGGGTGGGCCCCTCTGTGGGAATCCAAGAGAAGCTCTGCGACGGGTCCACCACGTCGGTCGTGATGGCCGCGCGGCCCGTCAGGGGGTCCACCTCCACCGAGTAGCCGTCTTCCGGATCGTCTCCGGACACGAGGCGAATCACGGCGTGTTCGGCCGTGCCGTCTGCGAAGACGTGGACGTAGGCGATGCGGTCCTCGGCGGCGTCCTCGGGCGGGGCATCGTGGGGGCGTAGACCGTCCTCGCCGTACTGGGCGGTGTACACCCACGCGAAGCGCGTGTCTCCCGGCAGCTCCGACTTGGTGGTGAAGGAAGGGTCCTCCAAGGCGGTGAAGCCGTTCCCGAGCCCTTCCACTTCGGCGCCTTCCTCGGAGGCCGCGCCCTCTTCCACCTCGCGCTCCGTGAAGCGGAACATGGCGTCCTTGAGCTCTTCCTCCGCCTTGACCCGCTCCTCCGGAGAGCCAAAGACGAGCGTGCCTGGGTCTCCCACTTCGATCTGCCAGGTGTTGCGGTCGAGATTGATGGCGAGCCGGAAGCTCACGTTCTGGAGACGCGCTTCGTCCGACAGCCAGGTGACGGTCTGCGCCAGCTCCTTGGCCGCCCCGCGCTGCTGGATGTCCATCAGGCCCGCCAGGGAGGGCACGCCGACGGCCGCGATGATGACGAGGACCGCCACCACCACCATGACCTCAATGAGCGTGAACCCTGCCCGCCGCCGCATGGACCTGCCTCCTTGCCGTCACTGGGCGTCGGCGCCCAGCTCCGAAGCCTTGATGTCCGCGTCGTACTCCTCGCCGCCCTCGGCGCCGTCACGCCCGAGCGACACAATCTCGTAGGGCTTGCTGCCCGCGGGCGCGGGGCTGAAGTACTGGAACTCGTTGCCCCACGCGTCCTTGGGGGCCTGGTTGTCCGGGAAGTACTTGGCCGCGGCGGCCAAACCTTCGGAGGTGGAGGGGTACTTCCCCTTGTGCTTGGTGGCGTACATGTCGAGGCCCTGCTGCACCTTCTTGACGGTGAGCTTGGTCGCGTCGACGTTGGCCTGCTGAAGGTTGTCCACGACATTCACCGCGACGATGGACATGAGCAGGCCAAGGATGGCGATCACGACCATGATCTCGACGAGAGTCAAACCGGAGCGGGCGCGGAGGGCAGGGGACAGAGAGCGGCGCATGGGAGCTCCTTCGGTCAGCGTGCGATGGCAGAGAGGTTGAGCATGGGAAGCAGGATGGACAAGGCGACGATGGCGACGACGCCGCCCATGGTGAGGATGAGGATGGGCTCGAGCAGGCTCGTCATCGCGCCGAGCATGTTCTCGACCTCCTGGTCGTAAGAGTCGGACACCTTGCCGAGCATGGGCTCCAACTCACCGGTCTTTTCGCCGATGGCGATCATGTGGGTGACCAGCGGCGGGAACTCGCCGGACTCCTTGAGTGGCCCGGCGATGCTCTGGCCCTCGCGAATGTTCCTGCCGGCGTTCTCGATGGCCTCTGCCAGAATGTCGTTCTCGACGACGTTCTTGACGATGCCGACTGCGGTGAGGATGGGCACGCCGGAGTCCAGCAGCGTCGACAGGGTGCGGCAGAAGCGACTCACCGCGACGAGGCGGTTGACCTTGCCGAAGATGGGCATGGTCAACTTCCACCGGTGCCACTTTTTGCGGCCCACGGGGGTCCGGACCCAGCGCAACGCAGCGTAGGCGCCGCCGCCGATCATCAGCCCGACCAGCCACCAATAGGACGCCAGGAAGTCGGAGATGGCGAGCATGACGCGGGTGATGAGCGGCAGCCCGGCGTTGAAGCTATCGAAGATGCGCCGGATGCGGGGGATGACCCCCACGAACAGCCCCAGCACGATCAACGCGGAGACGCCGCCCATCAGGAGCGGGTACATCATCGCGCTCGTGACCTTGCCCTGCAGCTTCACCTGCGATTCAGTGTAGTCGGTGAGGCGCCGCAGCACGATGTCGAGCGCGCCGGACTGTTCTCCGGCTCCGACCATGTTGATGTACAGGCTGCTGAACACTTTGGGGTGCTTGCGCATCGCGCGGGCGAGCGGGTCGCCCTCGTTCACGTCCTGACGAATCTCGACGAGCACCCGCTTCAAGAGGGGGTTCTCCACCTGGTCCACCAGAGCGGAGAGCGCCTCCACCATCGGGATGCCGGACCCGACGAGCGTCGCGAGCTGGGAGGTCATCGTCGCGATGTCTTGGGTGGACACCCGCTGGAAGAACCTGGAAAAATCGACCTCGATCTTCAGACCGCTGCCGCGGGTGGCGGCCCCGGCCTTCTGCTCCCAGACCTCGGTGGCGAAGGTGTTCTGCTTGCGCAGCTTCGCCCGGGCGGCCTTGGGCGAGTCGGCGTCGACGATGCCCTGGACGGACTTGCCGCCGGCGTCGAAGCCCTTGTACTCGAAGACGGCCACGGGCAGACCTCAGTCGAAGGAGACGACGTCATCCTGCGTGACGCGCAGGACCTCGTCGATGGTGGTGACGCCGGCGAGGGCCTTGGCGATGCCGTCTTCACGGAGCGTCTTCATGCCCTCGGAGACTGCGAGCTTTTTGAGCTGAACGGCGTCCAGCCGCCGGGTCACGGCGGCCCGCATCGCGTCGGTCACCATGAGCAGCTCGTAGATGCCGATTCGGCCCGCATAGCCCTTCATGTTGCATTCTTTGCACCCGACGGCCCGGTACATCGGCAGCCGGAGGTCCTCCACCCGGACACCGATGTCCCGCAGCTCGTCGGCGGTGGGCGTGTAGGTCTCCTTGCAGTGCGGGCAGAGCTTGCGGACGAGGCGCTGGGCGAGGATGGCGACCAGCGACGACGCGACCAGAAAGGGCTCGATGCCCATGTCGGTGATGCGCGTAAAGACCGTCGGCGCGTCGTTGGTGTGGATGGTCGTGAAGACCAAGTGGCCGGTGAGCGACGCCTGGATGGCGTTCTCGGCGGTCTCGCGGTCGCGGGTTTCGCCCACGAGGATGACGTCCGGGTCTTGGCGGAGGTGCGCCCGGAGCACGCTCGCGAAGGTGAGGTCGATCTTCGGGTTGACCTGGGTCTGCCCGATGCCCCGCATTTCGTATTCTACGGGATCCTCAATGGTGAGGATGTTTTGGTCTGGGGTGTTGATCTCGGAGAGCGCCGAGTAGAGGGTCGTCGTCTTGCCGGAGCCCGTGGGGCCGCACACCATGATGATGCCGTGCGGGAGCTGGATGAGCTTGCGGAAGCTCGACAACACCTCGGGCGCCATGCCCACGCGCTCCAGATTGAAGACGGAGCCCTTCTCGAGAAGACGCATCACGACGCGCTCGCCGTGGCGCACGGGCATCGTGCTCACCCGGACGTCCACCTCCCGCCCGGCGAGGCGGGTGCGGATGCGGCCGTCTTGGGGGATCCGCTTCTCCGCGATGTTCAGCCCGGCCATGATCTTGATGCGGCTCACGATGGAGGCCTGCAACCGTGGCGGAGGCTTCACGATCTCGTAGAGCACGCCGTCGACGCGAAACCGTACCAGCAGCTCCTTCTCGAAGGGCTCGATGTGGATGTCGCTCGCGCGGTCTCGGATGGACTGCGTGAACAGCGAGTTCACGAAGCGAATGATGGGGGCCTGGTTCGGGTCATCGAGGAGGTCCTCGCCGAGATTCATGTCGGCGAGGTTGTCCCCGGTGGACTCTGCCTCTTCGGCGACCTCCTCCATGACGGCAGTGGCCGTCCGGCTCGCTTTGTCGTAGGCCTTGTTCGTCGTCTCGCGCAGAACAGCCGGTGCCAGGACCACCGGGCGTACCGGGCGCCCGTAGAGCACCCGCAGGTCGTCCATCGCCGCGAGCGCACGGGGAGAGGAGAGCGCGACGTCGATGGCGCCGTCCCGCTCCCAGAGCGGAAGGACGCCCTGCTCGCGCGCCATGCCGAGCGGCAGCGCGCGGACCAGGTCATTGCTGACACGCTCCAGGTCGATTTTGTCGTACCACGGGAGACCGAGGGCCTCGCCGAGGGTGCGCGCCATGGTGGACGGGTCCACGCCGTCCATGCGGCCGATGCCCTCGAAGAAATCCACGCCCGCCTTGTCGGCGGCTGTACGGGCCTCCTGCACGACGGACAGGGGCACACCGCGCTCGGTGAGCAGCTGGTCGATGGGCTCGCGGCGGATGGCCATGGGCGGGGCGCTCCGTGCTCAGGGGCTCGGCGGGGTGTCGGAGGTCGGGGCGGGCGCGGGAGGCGGGGGCGCGGCCGGGGTCTGCGGGGCCTCGCCGATGACCTTGAAGGAGCTGGTCTCCTGGCTGGGGCCACGGTACCGGGACGGCTGGTCGATCTGGTTCATCGAGAAGGACAGGAGGTTCGTCAGCTCGGCCTCTTGCGCCTCGCGGCTCTTGCCGTAGAAGCGCCGGACGAACTCCTCCCGCTGCGCCGCCTTGACCCGGTAGATCTCCTCGAAGTCGGCCTGGTCATCGATGATGTGAGGCGTCAGGAACACGAGGAGATTGGTCTTGCGCGTGGTCTTCTGCTTGCTCCGGAACAGGGCGCCGATGAGCGGAAGGTCGCCCAGGATGGGGACCTTGGCCTCGGTCTCCGTCTCGGTCTCGCCCATCAGGCCGCCGAGCACGATGGTTTGGTTGTCGCGCACGACCACCGTGCTCTCGACGGTGCGCTTGGAGGTGG
>JBEIVK010000070.1:0-11266 GCA_040373935.1 Alphaproteobacteria bacterium | reverse complement strand
GCTACGTCGAGCGCCTCCAGAGCGTCCTCGCGACCGGCTCCCCCGCAGCGCAGCGGACGTTCCTCCGCGCATGGGTCGCCCGCATCGAGGCTGACGGCATGAAGCTGGCCGTCACCTTCACGCTACCGGGCGAACTCTCCGGAAACGAAGCTGCGAACGGCATTTGCGACGGGGCAACAGAATTTCTGCCCCCCATCGCAAATGGTGAACAGATCGGACAGGGGAAACCAAGGTTTCCCCCGTAACGCCCCCTTCCTGTCCCGCGCTCAGCCCGCGGCCGGGCGGGCGGCCGCTCGCTCCCGCGCCGCTGCCCAGGCCACGAGCCCCGCCGCGATGACCGAGAGCCCCGCCGACAGCCCGAAGACCCCGCCCACGCCCATCGGCTCCAGCGCCGCGCCGGTGAGGACGCCCATGAGCACCGCACCGACGCCGTAGGGCGCCGTCGTGAAAAACGCCTGGGCGCTGGCCCGCAGCTCGGGCGGGGCCGCGCTGCGCAGCAGCTCGACGCCGGCCACCCAGAACACGCCGAAGCTCAGCCCGTGCAGGGCCTGGAGCGCCACGATGGCCGCCGGGCCCTCCACCACCGCCATCGCCGCCCAGCGCGCGGCCCCGACGAGCATCGCCACCGCCACCAGCGGCAGCGGCGGCACCCGCCGCAGCAGGGGGCCGGCCCCCGCCATGACCGCGACCTCCGCCGCCACGCCCACGGCGAGCCCGCCGCCCGTGACCCAGGCCGGCAGCCCGCGCTCCGACACGAGCAGCGGAAAGAGGCTGTCGTAGGTGCACAAGGCCACGCCGTAGACCGTGATCGCCAGCGCGAAGGGCCAGAAGAACGGCCGGGCGCCCAGCGCCCGGAAGGCCGGCCCGAGCGGAGTGGGCGGCGCGGGGCGGCCTTGGGGCAAGCCGACGCAGAGCGCCAGCGCGACGAGCCAGACGGCGAGGCCGGGCCACAGCGGGGCCTGGGCCACGGCCGGCAGGTGGTCCACGAGCAGGCTGGCGACCATCGCGACGACCAGGAAGCCCACGCTGCCCCACAAGCGCACCTTGCCATAGTCCGTCGCGGGCCGGCCCTGGGCGGTGAGCTGGCCCACCGCCAGCGCGTCGAGCAGCGGGCCCACCGGCGCCCGCGCCGCGCTGAACACGATGGTGACCGCCGCCACGAAGCCCGGATGCGCCGGGCCCAGGGCCGCCGCCGCCATCAGCGCGGCCTGGAGGGTGGCCGTGACCAGCAGCAGGCGCGGGCCGAGGTGCCAGCGGTCTGCCGCCGCCGCCCAGGCCGGCGCGGCGAGGATGCGGGCCAGAGAGGACGTCGCCAGGGCCGCGCCCACCGCCGCCCCGCCCACGCCCATGCGGTCCAGCACGAGGGAGTACCAGATCCAGGAGCCGGCACCGCCGATCTGGACGAAGAAAAGCAGGCCGAGGCGGAAAAGGGACATGGGCGCCGCCGCGCCCTATCGCGGCGGGGGCGCGGTGCGCGAGAGGAAGGGGGCGTTACGGGGGAAACCTTGGTTTCCCCTGTCCCTTCTCGAAAAGGCCCGCGCCCGCCTGCCCGCCCCGGGCTCAGCCGCGCCGGCGCCGCCGCAGCGAGAGCAACCCGCCGAACAGAAGCACCGCCGCCGCCGGGGCCGCGCCGCCGGGCACGCTGGCGCAGCCGATGCCGCCGCCGCCGGTGTACTTGTTGAGCGGGGCGTCGTCGTCGAGGAGGTTTTCGGAGTCGCCGTCGGGGCCGCAGTCGGTGGTGAGGGCCGGGTCGGTGTCGTCGCAGTCGTCGGGGGAGGACACGCCGTCGCCGTCGGCGTCGCCGTCGTTGTCGTCGCAGTCTTGATCCAGGCCGTCGTACCAGACCTCGGGGGCGCCGGGGTGGAGGTCGGAGTTGGCGTCCTCGCAGTCGTCGCCGCCGTGGGCGTCGCGGTCGAAGCCGTCGCCGTCGGCGTCGTACTCGTCGGCGCCCTCGCAGTCCTGGATGAAGCCGTCGTAGGGGGCGTCCGCCGCGCCGGGGTAGACGTCGTCGCGGGCGTCGTCGCAGTCCTCGCCGCCGTAGGTCTCGCTGTCGAAGCCGTCGGCGTCGGCGTCGAAGTCGCTGTCTTCGCCGCAGTCGGAGTCGACGCCGTCGTACCAGGTCTCGGTGGCGGAGGGGCGGATGGAGGCGTCGTCGTCCGCGCAGTCGTCGCCGCCGTGGGCGTCCGCGTCGTGGCCGTCGCGGTCGGAGTCGTAGTCGGAGAGGCCGTCGCAGTCCTGATCGACGCCGTCGTACCAGACCTCGGTCTCGCCGGCGCCGATGGCGGCGTTGGCGTCGTCGCAGTCCGTGCCGCCGTAGGGGGTGGCGTCTTCGCCGTCGGCGTCGGCGTCGTAGTCCGAGTTGCCCGCGCAGTCGGCGTCCACGCCGTCGTACCAGGCGTCGGCCGCCCCCGGGTAGATGCCGGCGTTGGAGTCCACGCAGTCCGTGCCGCCGTGGGCCGAGGCGTCCACGCCGTCGCGGTCTGCGTCGTAGTCGGAGGCGCCGTCGCAGTCGGCGTCCACGCCGTCGTACCAAGTCTCGGCGGCGCCCGCGCCAACGGCGGGGTTGGTGTCGTCGCAGTCCGTGCCGCCGTAGGGCGCCGCCTGCTCGCCGTCGGCGTCGGCGTCGAAGTCGTCGTCGCCCGCGCAGTCGGCGTCGATGCCGTCGTACCAGGTCTCCGTGGCGAGCGAGGAGATGGAGGTGTCGTCGTCGTCGCAGTCGCCGCCCCAGGGCGTCGCGCGGTCGCCGTCGGCGTCGGCGTCGAAGTCGTCGTCGCCCGCGCAGTCCTGGTCCACCCCGTCGTACCAAGACTCGGTGGCGAGCGAGGAGATGGCGGCGTTGCTGTCGTTGCAGTCGCCGCCCCAGGGGGAGGCGCGCTCGCCGTCGGCGTCGGCGTCGAAGTCGTCGTTGGAGGCGCAGTCGGCGTCGATGCCGTCGTACCAGGTGTCCGGCGCGCCGCGGTAGATGCTGGCGTTGGTGTCGTCGCAGTCGGGCCCGCCGAAGGCAGACCAGTTCTGGCCGTCGCGGTCTGCGTCGTAGTCGGAGTTGCCGGCGCAGTCGGCGTCCAGGCCGTCGTACCAGGTGTCCGGCGCGCCCGGGTAGACCGAGGGGTTGCTGTCGTTGCAGTCGGCCCCGCCGCAGGTGGCGTTGTTCACGCCGTCGAGGTCGGCGTCGCAGCCGCCGCACAGGCCGCGGCTGCTGTTGTAGGTCGTGCGCGCGGCGGCGGCGGTGTCCTCCACCACCACGAGGAAGCTGAAGCGGGTGGACGCGCCGTTGGCGAGGCTGCTCGCGCGGCCGCGCCAGTGCATCGTGATGTCGCCCGACGCCCCGGCGGAGTCGCTGAAGCTGATGTCGGCGTCGCTGTCCCAGTTGGCGTGGCCCAGCTCGTTGGTTTGGTCGCACAAGCCGAAGCCGATGGTGCGGCCGCTCACGGCGCCGGCGCTCTCCGCCCAGTCGCGCGTGCCGTCGCCCGTGACGTCGCGCGTGTCGTTGAAGGTGCTGGCGGTGCCGTAGACGTTGGAGTCCTGATCCGGGTCGATCGCGAAGTGCAGCCGGATGTTGTTGACGGCGGCGCCGGTGCGGTTGGTGAGCACGTACTCGACGAGCATGACCCGCGACGAGAAGGCCCAGGTCTGCCGCTGCACGAGGCTGAGCACGCCCGCCGTGACCTCGTAGGTGGACTGCACGGAGCTGCCCGAGGAGGTGTTGGCCTCGCGCGTCACCGTCCAGCCCGAGGAGCCGTAGCCGCCGCCGGCGCCGTAGACGTCGTAGGCGGTGCCGCTGGCCGTCGTGTACTCGAGCCGGGAATAGACCCAGGGCGCGCCCGGATAGGTGTAGTCCACCCAGGAGCCGCTGTGCCACGCGCGGAAGCCGCGGGCGGCGCTGGAGTCGTTCCATGCGCCGGTGCTCTCGTAGGAGATGGAGAGCCCGGTGCCCGCGAGCGTCTGCGCGGCGCCGGCCACCCCGGGCGCGGCGAGGAGGGCGAGGATCGAGGCGGTGCGGAGGGACATGCAGACTCCGGGAGCACGAAGGATGCCCGAAGCGGCGACGAGCCGCAACCCGGGCCCGGCCGGACTACTGGGCGAGGATCTTGAACTCGACGCGGCGGTTCTGTTCGCGGGCGGCCTCGGTGTTCTCCGGGACCAGCGGGACCGACTCGCCGTAGCCCCGGGCGACGAGGCGCGTGGCCCCCACGCCGCGCCCGATGAGGTACTGCCGCACGGCCTCGGCCCGGCGCTGCGAGAGCGCCTCGTTGGCGTCGTCGGCGCCCACGTCGTCGGTGTGGCCCTGGACCTCGACCTGCATGAGGTCCGTGTGCTCTTGCATCACGGCGGCCACGCGATCCAGGATGGGGAAGGAGGCCGGCAGGATGACGGCCTCGTTGGTCTCGAAGAAGACGCGGTCCAGAATGACCAGCTCTTGCTTGGTGACGACCACGCGGTCCGGGCAGCCGTCGGAGCGCGCCGGGTCCGTGCGCGGGTCGATGGGCTCGGTGGGGCAGCGGTCCCGCGTGTCGGGCACGCGGTCCGTGTCGGCGTCCGGGCAGCCATTGGCCGACGTGGGCCCCTCCTCGTCCGGGCAGGCGTCCACGCCGTCGGCGATGAGGTCCCCGTCGCGGTCTGGGCAGCCGCGGCTGCGCTCCGGGCCGGGATCCGAAGGGCAGGAGTCCAGCGCGTCGGCCACGCCGTCCTTGTCGTTGTCGTCCGGGCAGCCGTCGGTGTCCTCGACGCCGTCGCGGTCCTCTTTCTTGTCGGGGCAGGCGTCCTTCTCGTCGACGATGCCGTCTCCGTCGGCGTCCCCGCCGCCGCAGGACGACGCCCGCCAGCCCACCGCCGAGGCCACCCGGAGGTCCGGCGCGCCCACGCCGGCGATGATGCCGGTGCCGACCGCGCCCGTGAAAAACACGCCCTCACAAGACCCATAATGCCCGTAGAGGTGCCCCTCCACCGGGTTGGCCGTGCCGGGGACCGTCTCGCCCAGGGTGCGGCGGCCGTCCAGCTCCAGGCCGAGGCGAAAGGCCTCGCTCAGCCCAAACCACAGGCCGGCGCCCAGGTCCAGGCCGGTGCCGAGCGCGGTGCGGCCGATGGTGGCGCCCTTCGACAGGTCTGCGCCGACCTCGCCCGTCCAGCCGAAGCGCCCGTGCCGCCCGCCCAGGGCCGACACGACGCCGCCCCCCGTGCCGCCGTTGCTGAGGAAGGCGCCGTCGCTCGCCGTGGGGGCGAGCACATACGGGGATACAACGAAGCCAATCCCGTCGCTGTTGGGGGCATCCGGCGCGACCAGCGGCACCGTCGCGGCGAGCCGGAGCTGCCCGAACGCGAAGGAGCCGCCCGCCGCGGTTGACACCGTGGGGTACAGCGGGACGGACGCGTCCACCCGCACCGCGCCGAGCGAATAGGCCGCGAACAACGGCGACCCCAGCCGGTGCGGCACGACCGCGCGCTGCGTGCCATCCGGCAGCACCTCGACCAGCGGGTTGCGCGCGTACACCAGCCCCGCGCCCACGCCCCAGGTGCCCTTGGGCCCGACGAAGGGCGCGAGCCGCTGCAGCGTGGGCTGGCCATCCACGAGCGACCCGGAGAGCTCGAAGGTCTCGGCGTCTTGGGCGTGGGCCGGCCGCAGCGCCGCCCCGCCCCACAGCCCCAGCGCTGCCCCCACCAGCCCGCGCACGCGCATCCCGCCCCCCAGCCTTGGCCGTTCTCTTTGCCTGCTCGCGATGCTTTCGTCAAGTGAAGCCCCCGCCGGCCCGCCGCCCTGGCTGCGAATGGTGCTAAGCTGCCGCACGGCGATGGAGGGTGCGATGCGCAGACCGCGGGGCTGGCTGGAGCGGGCCGACGGCGTCCGGGTGCGCGTGGACGAGCGCGGCCTCACGCTCGGCCGCGGCCCGGAGAGCGATCTCATCCTCACAGACCCCCGGGCCTCCCACCTGCAGGCGCTTGTGTTGCCGGGGCTCAAGGGCCTCGAGGTCATCGCGCTGGGCCGCAACCCCACCCGCCGCAACGACGAGCCGGTCAACGGCCGCGCCGCCCTGCTGCACGGCGACACGCTGGAGCTGCCCGGCAGCCGCTTCACCGTCGTCATCGACACCGGCCGCGGCTGGTCCCGCGGCGCCTGGATGGTCGAGCTGTGGGACGGCACGCGGGTCGGCGTGCGCGCCCTCCCCTTCACCCTCGGCGGCGGCCCAGACGACCACCTCCACATCCCCGAGTGGCCCCCCGGCGCGCTGCGCCTCGACGGCGCCCAAGGCGCCCTCGCCCTCGAGCTGGACGCCGGCGGCACCCTCACCGGGGTCGAGCTGCCCGCCGGCGCGGTCGAGGCCCTCGAGCCCGGCGACACCCTCACCCTCCGCGGCCGCACCGTGCGCTTCCAAGGCCCGGCCGACGAGGCGGAGTCCACGGTCCTCGCCGCCGCCGAGGCCCTGCCCGTCAAGGCGCGCTTCCAGTTCCTCCCCAACGGCGGCCGCCTCGAGCTGGGCTTCGCCGACGGCGTGCAGGCCACCGTCGAGCTGGCCGAGCTGCGCGCCAACCTCGTCGCGGCCCTGCTCAAGCCGCCCACGCCCTACGGCCCCGGCGAGCTCGTGCCCGACGAGGTCCTCGCCCCCGCCATCTGGCCGGGCCAGCCCGACCGCGGGCGGACGGATCTCAACCTCCTCATCCACCGCACGCGGAAAAACCTCCTCTCCGCCGGCGTGAACCCGTCCGCCGTGCTCGCGCGGGCGGCCAAGGGCGGGGCCACCTGCTTCCGACTCGCGCCGGGGGCAGACGTCTCCGTGTCCTGAAACACGGCGTTACACGTCTGTTACATCTTGGGGCGGGGGGCTCGCCGCCCCCCGCAACGCCCCCGGCCGGCCGCCGCCTTCACCAGCGGTAAAAGCCCTGGCCCGACTTCTGGCCGAGCTGGCCCGCCGCCACCATCTCGCGCATCAGCCGCGGCGGCGTGAAGGCCGGGTTGCCCAGCGTGGCGGCGAGGTGCTCGCCGATGGCGAGGCGCACGTCCAGCCCCACCATGTCGGTGAGGCGCAGCGGGCCGACCGGGTGGCGGTAGCCGAGCACCATCGCCTTGTCGATGTCTTCGGCGCTGGCGACGCCATCCTCGACCATGCGAATCGCCTCCATCCCGAGCGCGACCCCGAGCCGACTGGTGGCGAAGCCCGGCAGGTCCCGCACCACGATGCACTCCTTGCCGAGCCCCGCCCCAAAGGCCAAGGCGCGGGCGCGGGCGTCGTCGGAGACGGCGTCATGCACGACCACCTCCAACAGCGACATCAGCGGCACCGGGTTGAAGAAGTGCAGGCCGATGACGCGGGACGGGTCCCGCACGGCGGCGGCGATGGCGCCAATGGAGAGGCTGCTCGTGTTGGTGCCGAGCAGCGCGCCGGACGGGGCCGCGGCGTCCACCCGGGCGAAGAGCGCCTTCTTCCACTCCAGGTTCTCGGGGATGGCCTCCACGACGATGCCCGCGCCAGCCACCGCGTCCTCGACGCCCGCGGCCACGCCGAGGCGGGCCCGCGCGCCGGCCGCCGCCTCTGCCCCGAGCTTGCCCTTCTCGACCAGCTTGTCGAGGGACTGGCCCACCTTGGCCACCGCACGCTCCAGGGCGGCGGGCGAGGCGTCCACCAGTGTGACCGCGTGACCGGCCACCGCCGCCACCTGCGCGATGCCGTGGCCCATGGTGCCGGCGCCGATGACGACGACCGAAGGGAGAGAGAGGGTGCTCATTCGACGACCTCGATGACGGCGGAGAGGCCCTGCCCGACGCCCACGCAGAGGCTGGCGAGGCCGAGCCCGCCGCCCCGCGCCCGCAGCGCATGGACCAGGGTGGTGAGGATGCGGGCCCCCGAACTGCCGAGCGGATGGCCCAGCGCGATGGCCCCGCCGTGCACGTTGACCCGCGCCGGGTCCAGCCCGAGCGAGCGAATGACGCCGAGGGACTGCGCGGCGAAGGCCTCGTTCAGCTCGACGAGCGCGAGGTCGGACACCGTGCGGCCCAGCCGGGCGAGCACGCGCTCGGTGGCGGGCACGGGGCCGAGGCCCATCACCCGCGGGTCCACCCCGGCCGAGGCGGCGCCCCACCAGCGGGCCAGGGGCCGCAAGCCGTGGGCGCGCACGGCGTCTTCGCTGGCGAGCAGCAGGGCCGCCGCGCCGTCGTTGAGCGTGGAGCTGTTGCCCGCCGTCACGCTGCCGCCCGCCCGAAACGCCGGCTTCAGGCCCGCGAGCGCCGCGGCGCTGGTGTCTCGGCGCGGCCCCTCGTCCACCGCCACGCTGCGGGTCTCGCCCTTGCGCCCGCCCGGCACCGCCACGGCGAAGCGCTCGGCCGCGAAGGCCCCGGCGTCCTCGGCCGCCACGGCGCGCCGGTGGCTCTCCACCGCGAAGGCGTCCTGGTCCTCCCGCGAGATGCCCAGGCGATCCGCCACGTTTTCGGCGGTCTCGCCCATCGCCTCCAGCGGGAAGCGGGCCTCCATCTTCGGGTTCGGGAAGCGCCAGCCCAGGCTCGTGTCGAAGACGGTGAGGTTGCCCGCCTTCGGGTGCTGCGGCGCCCGCGGCATCACGTAGGGCGCCCGCGACATCGACTCCACCCCGCCCGCCAGCACGAGGTGCGCCTCGCCGGTCTGGATGGCGCGGGCCCCCTGCACCACGGCCTCCAAGCCCGAGGCGCACAGGCGGTTCACCGTCACGCCGGGCACGCTCTCCGGGAAGCCGGCCAGCAAGGCCGCCATGCGCGCGACGTTGCGGTTGTCCTCCCCCGCCTGGTTGGCGCAGCCCGCCACCACCTCGTCCAGCGCCGCGGCGTCCACGCCCGCCCGCCGCCGCGCCTCCTCCCAGGCCAACGCGAGCAGGTCGTCGGGCCGCAGCCCGGCCAGCCCGCCTTGGAACGCGCCGATCGGCGTGCGCGCCGCCGCGCACAGGTACACCTTGCTCATGTCTCCCCCGCCGCTCCCCGCGGGAGCGAAAAGTGCCGCCCCGCCGCCCCGCCGCTCAGCCCCCGCCGTCCTTCGGGCCGGCGTTGGGACGGCCGCGCACCGCCTCCAAGGCCGCCCGCGCCGCCTTGGCCGCCTCGGCGATCTCCGCCTCGCCGCCGCCCAGGTACACGCGCCCGAAGGCCCCGAAGCTCTGGAACTCGAGGACATCGATGTTCGCCGCCTTCTCGGCCTCGTTCGTCGCGAGCAGCGCGTAGCCGGCCGGGTGCGTCTCCAGCACGTAGAGCGTGCGGCCCTCGGTGAGGAAGTTGCCGTGCCGCATGCGGTTGACGATCATCGCGTGATGCCCGGTGATGCCGGTGAGCGTCTCCTCCGACACGATGCGCGGGGAGAGGCGGTCTTCGAGCGTGAGGCCCAGCGCTTCGAGGATGGCCTCCCCCGCCGCGCGCACCTGCCCCTGGTCCGTCGAGTGCAGCTCCAGCACGCCGAACTGCCGCTCGACGATCTGCATGCCGGGGGTGACGTCGGCCCGCTTGAGCGCGATGTCCGTCACGAGGTTGACGTCCATGCCCGGCGCCACCTCGATGAACAGCGAAGCCTGCCCTTCGAGCGGCAGGTAGCCCTGGCTCACCGTGGCGA
Organism: Alphaproteobacteria bacterium; assembly: GCA_040373935.1. Lineage (GTDB taxonomy): Bacteria > Myxococcota_A > UBA796 > UBA796 > UBA2385 > JBEIVK01. Next base: position 1,712 of record JBEIVK010000070.1, on the reverse strand, counting down.
GGAAGCTGGCCGTCTGCGGCTGGAGGATGTCGATGTAGGTGAAGCAGCGAAGGTCGATGGCCATGGGACCTCAGGGCGCCCCGCCGCCAGGGGGCGGCGCAGGCAGGGGAGCCGGCGGAGACGGCGCGTCCATTGCCCACAAGGAGGGCAGCGGGTCGTCGTCGTGCTCGGTTTGGTAGGTGGGAAGAAAAGGGGCCACGACCGCGTGGAGCGCAGCCGTCGCGCGCAGGGCGTCCATCACCGGGCCAGCCCACGGCGGGCCGTCGGCGCGGGCCACGGCCTCCCGCGCGCAGGCGACCACCGTCGCCTCCCACGGCGAGTCGTCCAACGGGGCCAGCGCGTCCGGCCCCAGCGCGTCATAGTACTGCCGAAAGATGCCGGTAGGACCAAACATCTGGCGCAGGCCCACGCGGTCTGCCAAGGCCGCCTGCAAGCGCAGGCAGGCGTGCTCCCGCGGGTCGATGCCGTCCCACAACGGGAAACCCCAGTCCCGCTCGTGGTAGCTCTCGGCGCCGTTGGTGATCCAGTGGCAGACCTCGTGAAAGAGCATCTGGCAGAGGGAGTCGTCGGCGTCGAGCGTCTCGCGCGTGCCCAGCCACAGGTTGCCGCGGCCGTCCGTCATCGAGAAGATGGCGGCGTCCCGCCGGATGCGCAAGCCCAGCCGCCGGCCCGTGCTGAGCCAGACCAGCTCCAGCGGGTCCAGGTAGCGGGCGGGGATCGCGCGCTCGTAGTCCGGGTCGTGCAGCATCGGCGCCTCCTAATGGGCCGCGCGCCGCCGATCCACCGCCCGCCGCGCCCGCCGCGTGGTGTGCCGCCCGGCCGGCGGTTAGGCGCCGCCCATGCAAAACCTCCTCCTCGCGCTCGCGCTCGGCGTCGTCGTCGGCCTCCTCGGCGGCTTCGTCGGTGGCGGCGTGCTCGCGGGCATCCTGCCCGGCCTGCTCGCCGCGGGCGTCGCCTACTTTCTCCTCGCCCGCCGCACCGGCAAAAAGCTGGAGGCCCTCGTCAACGAGGTGCAGGCGCTCTTCGCCTCGATGCAGGGCGTTGCCCCGCCGCGCAGCCCGGCCGAGGCCGCCGCCCTCCAAAAGCGTCAAGAGGCCCTGCTCGACGAGGCCCGCGCCATCCTGGAGCGCGGCTTCCCCCTCGCCCGCGAGCAGTTCCTCATCGCCGAGCAGATCCACGCCCAGCTCGGCACCCTCGACTACCTCGAGCGCAAGTACACCGCGGCCCGCGCCCACCTCGAAAAGGCCTGGTCCCGCAACTGGCAGGCCAAGGCCATGATCGCCTGCATCGACCACCGGGAGCGCAAGCGCCCCGAGGCCGTCGCGCGCATGGCCACCCTCACCGGCCCCGGCGGCTCCGACCCGCTCTTCTGGGGCCTCTACGCCTGGCTCGCCCTCGAGGCCAACCAGCGCGAGTCCGCCCTCCAGGCGCTCGCCCAGGGCATCAAGCAGCACGACAAGTCCGCCGCGCTCCGGCAAATGGCCGACGACGTCGCCAACAAGCGCCCCGTCAAGATGGCCGCCTTCGCCCCCGGCTGGTACCAGTTCTTCCCGGAGCAAACCCCAGAAGTCAAGGCCGCCCAGCGCGAGTCCATCGACGCCCAGCTCGCCGCCCAGGCCGGCGCCACCCGCCCCAAGCGCAGCGGCCCGCCCGCCGCCCGCCGCTGATCCGCCTCCCCCACGATGTTCCGGCCGCGCGGGGCGGCCGCCGGC
>JBEIVK010000063.1:0-11870 GCA_040373935.1 Alphaproteobacteria bacterium | reverse complement strand
GGCGGCGCCGCGGCGGGGGTGGGGGCGTCGCCGGGAGCGCAGCCCTGCAGCGCGGTGCCGAAGAGGAACGCGAGACCGCCGACGACGGCGATCAGGGCAAGGATGGGCAGGACAGGCGGGGACGACGGCGTGGCAGACACGGGACACCTCGGGCCGTGTCACGCAGGCGCCGCCGCGCCGGGGACAGCCAACGGCCCGCCCGCCGCGCTCAGATCACAAGGCGCGCCCACGCCCCGCGCCAAGCCCGCCAGCCCTTGCCGGCCGCTTTGGCCCAGGTGCTCGCGTTGATGGCCCACCAGACGCCCGCTGCCCCCCACCCGAGACCAATGGCGAGCGCCCACGCCAGGGGGATGCGCGCGGCGTTGAGCGGGCTGGACCACCAGAGCACACCACGGGTGTCGCCGGCCCCTTCGAGCACGCCCTCCGCGAGCGACTCCCACGCGACGAACAGCTGCGAGAAGGCCAGCACCCGCGCGTAGAGCACGGCCGCGGCGAAGACCGCGGGGTCGTCGGTGAAGGGAGCGCAGAGGGCCTCGGCGCCGAAATAGAAGGCGGCCGCGGCGACGAGTCCGAGCGCGGTGGCGAGGGGGAACGCGGCCCGGGCGACGGCCTGCGCCTCGGCCGGACGGCCGGCGCCGAGCTGCCGGCCGACCTCGCCCGCGACGGCGAGCGAGAGCCCGTGGAAAATGGGCCAGGTGACGCTCTCCAGGGCCGAGAAGCCGATGCCGAGCGCGGCGTTCGCGGCAGGGCCGAGCGGCGAGATGGCGACCCGCAGCAGCACCCAGTACACGAGGGCGTATGCGGCGACGTTGAGGGCAATGGGGGCGCCGAGGCGGAGGACCCGCGCCAGATCGGCGAGGGGGCCGCGGCGCGGGCGCACGAGCCCCCAGAGGACGAGGAGCCCGAGCAGCACGGCGACGCCGCGGGACAGGCCGCTCGCCCAGGCGGCGCCGTCGACGCCCCAGCCGGCCTGGCGCACGAAGACGTCGTTGAGGAGGGCGTTGAGGAGGGTGGAGAGCGCGTGGAGCGCGAGAGACCAGCCCGGCCGCCCGATGGCGATGAAGAGGGCGTCGATGACGGGGCCGAGGGCGATGGGCAGCCCGCAGAGCGCGAGCGCGCGGAGATAGTCGGCGGCGAGGGCGGCGGGCGCGCCCGTGAGCCCGAGGGCCGACGCGACCGGGCCGGCCACGGCGTACAGGACCGCCCACACGGCCACCCCGACGACGGCGGCCGCGCCGAGCGAGAGCCCGCTCAGGCGGCTGCGCGCGGCGTCATCCCCCGCGCCCGTGGCCCGCGCGACCAGCGGCCCCGCCCCGGCCGCGACCAGCGAGAACGCCGCGTAGGCCAAGATCAGCACAAAGGTGACAGACCCGATGGCCGCCTGCGCGTCGGGCCCAATCCAGCCGGCTGCGGCCTGATCCAGCACGCGGTAGGCGTTGTTGAGCAAGACCGACGCCGCAGCCGGGACGGCGAGCGCGACGAGGTGACGGACACGGGGCAGGGACACGCCGGGGGGCTATCCGCCGGCCGCCCCGCGCGGGGCCTTAGAAGACCTCCATCCACGCCATCGTCGCCGTGCCGAGGTACGGGTCGTTGGCGATGGAGAGCGTCGAAACCTCGGTGTCGTTGGACGTGCCGTAGAAGAGGGTGCCCTTGTCGGAGATGGCGACGCCGGAGATGTAGCTGTCCGCCTCTTCGACCGCGCGGTCGTCCGCCGCCGTGGTGACGCCGTCGCCGTTGGTGTCGAGCATGGGCGTGCAGTCGGTGTAGCTGATGCCGTAGAGCCGCCCGGTGCCGCCGTCGCAGCGGTCTGCCTCCGGGACCCACGTGCTGAAGAACACGGTGCCGGCGTAGACCACAGGGTCGGCCGTCAGGCCCTCGCCGGCGTCGAGAGGCAGCACGCCCGCCGCGCCGCAGTCGGTGAGCGGCTCCATGCCGTCGTCGGTGCAGGTGGAGGGAGCCGTGTCCTTCACGGCGAAGAAGTAGCCGGCCTCCGAGCCAATGCGGCTGTACGGCGTGCCCGTGCCCCAGTAGACGCCGAGGCTGCCGTCCCGGTGCCAGGCCGTGGTGGCGGCGTAGTACACCTCGGGGCGCGCGCTGAGGCCGCCGTCCGCGATCGGGTCGAAGAACTCGACGAAGTCGAGCTCGCCGGGGGCGTCGGTGCGGATGCACGCCTTGTAGAGCCACGTCGAGCCGGGATCGGACGCATCACCGGGGCCGGAGCCGCCCTCGCTCGTGGGCTTGTACGAGGTGGTGACCGGGAAGTACATGGTGTCCACGTCGCCGTCGGAGTCGACGTCCACCACGGCGAGCGCCGCCGAGATGTAGCCGTACTCGAGGTGGCCGGCGGCGTCGGTGTCGAGCTGCAGCGCTGAGCCGAGAGAGGCCTCCGGGTGGACGTTCTCGCCGCGCGGCGACCCGGTGCCGCCCTGCAGCTTGAGGGAGGTGGTCCCCCAGCGGTCGTCGCCGAGGTGCCACGCGTAGACGTTGGCCTCCGTCATCTCGTAAGACGAGGTGGAGGAGCCGCCTTCGCCGTAGGGCACGCCGCGCCCGCTGCCCCAGAAGGCGACCCAGCGGTCGATCGGCTCCCCGGAGGGGCTGGTGACGCCCGTGGCGTCGTAGACCATGCCGACGGCCGGGCGCCCAACGCCGTAGCCCTGGGCGGACGGGTCCACTTCGTCGACCTGCTCCCAGAGGAAGATGGGGTCGTTGGTGTCGGTGATGTCGAGCGCGAGGGTGACCGGGCCGCCCTTGCCCTGCTGCACGACGACGACGCGGCGCCACTCGCAGTCCTCGGGGACCGAGTTGCACTCCTTCATGCCGTCGTTGTCGAGGTCGATCCAGACGTCTTCCACGACGGGCGAGCCGTCGAAGAGGAACGTGCGCCCGAAGAGCATGAGGTCCACGAGCCGGCCGGACCAGGTGGCGTCGTGCTCACGCTCGAGCAGATAGCCGGGGATCCAGGCCCACAGCTCTTCGCCGTCCTCAGACTCGCCCGTCGCAGGGTCGTCTTCCAGGCGGAAGGCGTGCAGCATGCCGTCGTTGGCGGCCATCAGGACGATGTCGGGAGACCGGCCCTCGTCGCGATCCTTGCGGAGGCCGTCGAGGAACTCGCGGTAGGAGGGCTCGATGGCGAAGTTGTTGTCGTAGGCCTCCACCACCACCGGGATGGAGTGCGGCGCGTCGCCCAAGCGCCAGCGGCCGCGGGTCTCCGAGAGATAGCGGAACTCCGAGAGCTCCCAGCCGCGGGCGAAGTCCACGAGGGCCTGCAAGTCCAGCTCGTTGACGTTGCAGCCGTCTTTGCTGAGGTCGTAGGTGAGGTCCGAGGCGCAGGACCCGCCGGAGGTGTTGTCGAGGATGAGGTTCAGGACGGAGTCATCCGCGGCGATGTCCTCGACGAAGCTGCGGTCGAAGGACATCCGGCCGTCGGCGTCGGCCTCAGAGGCGACGGCGCCGCCCAGCCCGTAAGCCGGCTCCCAGAAGGTGTAGATGTCGCGGCGACCGACACCGTCGCGGTCTTGCGGGTTGAACTCGGTGCTGGTGACCAGACGCGAGACGAGCAAGTCGCCGCCGTCCCAGACGGCCCCGCCGAACTCCGTCGGGCCGGTGTACTGCACCTGCCCGTAGGTGACCGAGGCCGGGTCGTCGTCCACCGCATAGGCGCGAATGTGGCCTTGGCCCAGGGCCATGCCCTCGGACCGACGCACGATGTCATCGCCGTTCAGCGTGTAGAACGAGTAGATGAGGTAGTTGCCCGCGGCCGAGAGCACCGGCGTGGAGCGGCTGAACGAGCCGGAGCGGATGTCCTGCATCGCGAGCAGGATGGACGAGAGAAGCGACGCGCTGTCGCTCGCCGAGGCGTAGATGCCAGCGCCGCCGATTTGGTCCGAGGCGTTGCCGTAGAGCTCTTCGGCGACCGACAGCGACGACGTGTTGAGCCCGATGGTGTGGACCGTGACGTTCTGGGTGCCGCTCAGATCGGGGCGAAGGTCGGTGTTGTAGAGGTCGTGGACGACGTTGTCGTAGTCGCACTGCTCGTCGGTGGTGGAGCGGGTCGTGGTGCGCCCGGTGCTGTCGCACGTGACGTCGGTCGCGAGGCCCGTGGACACCCACGCTGCCGGCACGCCCTCATCGGCGTTGGGCAGCTTGTTGGTGAGCACGATGATGTGCGTGTCCTGGCACCAGAACTCGACGCCGGCCTCGGTGAAGTCGGCCTCGACGCCGTCGCAGTCGTCGTCGATGTCGTTTTGGGCGTCCATGTCGGACAGGTAGTTGCCGGCCAGCGCGGACAGGGCCTCGCCGACGTTGCTGCCGGTGGTGGTGTGCACGTTCAGCGAGGCGAGCGCGTCCGTGATCTCCGCGTGGGAAGCGCCCAAGGGCGCGACGGGGAAGAAGTCGTCCCCGTAGACCGCGGTGCGGGTGCTGCCCGAGCCGTCGTTGCAGGTGTGCGTGAACGCGCCGTCGGGCGAGGTACCGACGACGGCGAAGCGCGCCCAGTCGAAGTGCTGGGTGACGAGGTCGATCGCGTTCTTGGCCTCGTCCAGGCAGGACAGGGTGCTCGCGCTGCCGAGGCAGGGCGAGGACATGTCGGAGGCCAAGTCCACGAGGAAGATGATGTTGGGCTCGGCCGCCTCGGTGACGGAGAGGAACTCTTCGCCCGCCCCGGAGGAGCCAGCGCGCGCCATGCCGGGCAGCACGGCGCCGAGCAAGCCCGCGCACGGCAGGACGACCGAGAGGAGGGACCGACGGATGCGGAGGGGGTTGCGCATGGGAGGCCCTATCGAATCTTGCAGGTGCCGAACTTGACCTTGCGCACCAGCATCGAGCTGGTGGCGAGGGTCTCGTTGGTGGCCGAGGCGGCGTCGGAGGAGGCGGCGTCGGCCATGCGGGCCGTCGACTCCATCTCCCAGTAGTCGGCGCGGAACTTGTCGTTGCCCTTCTCGGTGGAGTAGCCGGGGGGCGGGTTTCCGCAGCGGTGGTAGGTGGCGGTGACCCAGTAGACGCCGAGGTTGTGCGTGTAGGCGACGCCGCCGAAGCTCGCCTCGGCCGTGGTGGCAGCGACGAAGTCGCCGAAGGTGTCCCCCGCGGTGTCGATGCCTTCGTTGGGCGGGTCTTCGAAGCGCAGGCGGTCGCGGGCGTGCTCCGTGCCGGCGTGGGCCGTGTTGATCGTGAGCATGTGCTTGCGATTTTGCAGGGCGATGCGCTGGTCGATGCCGGCGACCTGCAGAGACGTCGCGCCGATGACGGCCAGGATGGCCATGAGCATGAGCGTGACGAGCATCACGTAGCCGCGGCGGCTGCCCGCGCGCGCGGCGAGGACCGGAGACGGGAACGGGCGCGAGGGAGACGACCGCGTCATCAGAGCACCGCCTGGTACCGAATGTTGCGGAGAGTAACCTCGGTTGTGAGGTACTGCCGGTAGTAGCTGTCCTCGCCGGAGCCGCCGGACCGGTTGGACAAACCCTGGCGTTGGTTGCGGTAGGCACCGCCTTGGTCTTCACGGGAGCTGCGGACCGTCATCATCACCCGGGCCATCCAAACCAAATGCGCCTGGTTGACGTTGACGGCCGAGCCGTCGACCCAGGAGGTGGCGTCCGCGCAGTTGGCGGTGTCGGAGGTGGGGTCTGCCAAGCAGTACTCGATCTGGAAGTCCTCGATGTTGTCCACCAGCGGGACGTCGTCGTCGGAGGGCCAGGACATGTTCATGTCGAGCATCAGGGTCGGGTGCGCGGGAGAGCCCGGCCCGATGCCGTCGTCGACGTCATCGACGTAGAAGGTGTTGACCACGGCGCGCGAGCAGGTGAGCACCGGCGAGAGGTTTTCGCCCGACGGACACACCGCTGCGTAGTCGGACAGCGCGCTGTTGTCGGTGATGGGGATGTCGCCGGACCCCAAGTCCGGCGACCCGGTGATCGACCACAGGTAAGTCTCTACGCCGCGAATGTCTGCATAGTCGAAACAGATGAGGAGGTCTCCCGCGTTGAGCTGCTGGAGCTTCTGGGAGTGGTCCAGCATGCCCGGCCGCACGCGCACCGAGGTCGTGTTGCACGGCGGCACGCTGGTGCTGTCGGTGTCCATCATCATCGACGGGTCTGCGTGGACGACGGTGATGGCATCGGTGCCATTGGGGCCGTTTCCGTCCCACGCGACCACCGCGGGGAGAAGCAACCCCTCACTGCCGATGCCGGGGTTCGTCGGGCCCATCACGCCCGTGACGTAGCCCCCGGTGCCGTAGCCAGCGAGTCGGATGCTGCGGGTGACCATGTCCGTCGCGAAGCGCATGGACTGGTTCATTTCGGCCTGCAGCTGATCGAAGGCGAGCTGCTTCGATTGGCGCCGGAAGATGGTGTAGATGGCCGTGATCGTGACGCCCGCGATGACAATCGCGACCAGCACCTCGATCAACGTAAAGGCGCGGCGGCGCCCGAGCGACGAAGCAGCGGCGATGGAGCGGGGTGAGGCCATCAGTCGCGGAACCGGTAGGAGGAGATGGTGGTGCCCTTCCAGGTGTTGAAGCGCTCGTCTTCGTACTGGCAGCGCACGCGGAGGCGAGTCCAGGTGCCGTCGGCGTCCATGTCCTCCACGTCCCAGGTGACATAATAGATCGGCTGACCGAGGATGTCCGTGGCGTCGTTGGCCATGTTCACGGGCGTGGGCTGGGCGCCCCCGGACGGATGCTCCAGAAACGCCCAGTCGTCCGAGCCGGAGGTGGGGTCGACCATGGTGTCGACCAAGTCCCCGTGGCGGTCATCCACGCGCCATGGAAGCGAGAGCAGGCGCTCCAACTGGGTTTGCGCGAGGTAGGTGCAGGCCGTCATCCGGCGGGCGTGCGCGTTGCTGCGGACCGCCTGGCCGTGGAGCCCGAGCATCACGATCAGCGAGAACCCGAGCAGGGCCGTCGCGATCAGCACCTCCACCAGGGTGAAGCCCTGGCGGGAGCGACGGAGCGGGACGCGGAGGGGGCTCATCGGGGTGGAACCATTCACGGGAGAGTGGAGGCAGAGGCCGTGCCCCAGGCCGGGCCATCATCGCCCAGGCCGAGGGTGGTCTCGAAGCGAACGAGGCCTGTGCGCGCGATCCGAAGGGCGACGGCGTCGTCCACGCCGCGGCGCGCGGCCTCCTGGTTGACGAGGTGCAGCTCGATCGCGCCAGAGCCCGCGAAGTCGGTGCCAGGGTTGGCGACCCAGCCGCGGGGGCTGAACACGACGCTGTCCGCGTTGCCGACCCCCGGGCCGCCGAGGACGCCCCAGTCGCGCAAGCACACGTGGCGGGCCCGGCGGTTGCCGTCGGGGCCGATGTCGCGCAGCCCCTCGCCCTGGTGGTCGTCCATGCCATCGGAGGCGGCGTCTTCGGGCAGGATGTCCCAGCGGGTGGAGCCCGACGCGCGGTTGCCGATCTCCAGCGCCCAAGCGCCACCGCCCACCTCGACGTCGGCGCAGTCGCCGCCCGAGGCCGACAGGCGCAGGCGGGTCTCGCGGTTGGACTGGATGGCGAGGTTGCGGAGGTGCATGAGGTCGGAGCGAAGCTCGCGTGAAGTGCGGATGAGCCGGTACCGGGGGAGGTCGGAGGACATGCTGGCGAAGCCCAGCGCGGCGAGGACGCCCACGATGACGATGGCGATGACCACCTCGATGAGCGTGAACCCGCGGCGCACCGGCAGGGACCTCCCCGCTTCTCGGCCATGCAAGATCCGATCCAGCGAAAAGACCGGCGAATCGCGCAGGGCGCCGGCCGCGCAGCCGGAAAAAAGTTCCCGATCCGGAATCATTTTCCACCCCCGCTGCCCGGCGCGAACGGGTCGCCCCCCGGCGGGCACCGGCCGTCGAGATCCACGCGCCGGCGGCTCACCAAGCGCTGGACGTGCGCGAGATCGGGCACCGGGACACCCGTGGCGGCGGCGGCCTCGACCGACGCGGCCGCGGCGTCCAGCCACGCGCGCAGGGCGGCCGCCGACTCTGCGCAGCCCGCGGTCCCATCGTGCGCGGCGACCACCAGCACCAACGCGCGCGCCTGCAGCAGCAGGAGCACCGTCCGAACGCGGAGCGCGTCGCCGGCCACCGCCAGGCCCGCCCGCGCGGCCTCCAGCGCGGCGTCGCCTTTGCCTTGCCGCACGCGGCTCTCGGCGAGGCCGACCCGGTACTCGGCGGCGTCGGGGAAGCGATCTGACAGGGCGGAGAAGACGGCCTCGGCCGCAGCAGACTCCCCGCCGGCAAGCAGGATGAGCCCGCGGGTGTTGTCCACCCGCGGGTCGTCCGGGGCGAGGGCCCGGGCCGCGCCGATGCGCGACTCGGCGAGCGCGAGGTTGCCGGCGACCAGCGCCGCGCTGGCCTGCCCGCGGAGGCACTCCGCGGCGGTGGGCGCCACCTCGGCGCAGCGCTCGAAGGCGGCGGCAGCCGCCGCGTGTTGGCCCGCGAGCTGGTAGGTCCAGCCCAGCCCCGCCAAGGCGCCGGCGTGCGCGGGATCTCGCGCCAGGGCGGACCGGAAATCCGCCTCCGCCGCCGCCAGATCGTAGCGTTCCAGGGCCGCTTGGCCACGGGCCGCCGTCGCGTCGGCCGAGCAGCCCCCGCCCGCGAGCAGCCCGAGCGCCACGACGGCCGCGACCCCGCGCGCCGCCCTCATGGGTCGATCCCGTAGTCGCGGCACTTGTACGCGAGGGCCTTCACGCTCAAGTCCAGGAGTCGGGCGGCGGCCGTGCGGTTGCCGCCCGTCCGAACCAGGGCGGCGGCGATCAGGTGGCGCTCGAGCTCGGCGCTCCACCGCTTGATGCTGAGGCCTTCGCGGCCGTCATCGGGGCCGAAGTGCACGAGGCCCTGCGGGCTGGATCCAGCGCCCGCGGAGGACGAGCCCTCTGCCGCCGCAAGCGCCGCGGGGGGGAAGCCCAGGTCCTCGCGCGACACGCGGGGCCCCGCAGCGACGAGCACCGCGCGCTCGAGCGTGTTTTCCAGCTCGCGGACGTTCCCGGGCCAGCGCTGGGCGTGCAGAGCGTCGAGGGCATCGGGGCTCAATCCCTCCACGGGCCTGCCCAGGCGAGCGGCCGCCCGGGCGACGAGGGCCGCGGCCAACAACGGGATGTCCTCCGTGCGGTCCCGCAGCGGAGGGATGCGCACCCGCACGACGTTGAGACGGTAATACAGGTCCTCGCGGAAGCGCCCGGCCGCGACGGCGGCCTCCAGATCCCGGGCGGTGGCGCCGACGACCCGGGTGTCCACTTCGATGTCGCGGCTGCCCCCGACACGCCGCACCCGCGAGTCTTCCAGCACCCGGAGCAGCCGCGTCTGCAGGACGAGCGGCATGTCGCCCACCTCGTCGAGCAACAGGGTGCCGCCGTGGGCCTGCTCAAAAAACCCGGCGTGCGCGCGCACCGCCCCGGTGAACGCGCCCCGCTCGTGCCCGAAGAGCTCACTTTCCAGCAGCGCTTCTGGGATGGCGGCGCAGTTGACCGCGACGAGTGGCCCCCGCGCCCGAGGGGACCGCGCGTGCAGGGCGCGGGCGAGGAGCTCCTTGCCCGTTCCGCTCTCGCCGGTGATCAGCACCGTGCTGTTGTACGCGGCGGCGCGCTCGACGAGATCCATCACCGCGCGGGCGGCTTCGGAGCGCCCGAGGAAGATCTCGGGCTCGGCCCGCTCCCGGACCTTGAGCCGGAGCGCGCGGTTTTCGTCGACCAGACGCCGGCGCTCGAGGATGCGCGCGAGGGTGGCGCGCAGCTCGTCGGCCCGAAAGGGCTTGCTCACGTACGCGAACGCGCCGCGAGACAGGGCCTCGATGGCCGTGTCCTGGGTGCCGAAGGCGCTCATCATGACGATCGGCGGCGCGTCCGCGGGGCGCTGGGCGAGAAGCTCCATGCCATCCAGGCGCGGCATGCGGATATCGCAGAAGACGGCGTCCCAGGGGCCGTCGTCGCGCAGGCGAGCCAGGGCGTCCACGCCGTCGCGGGCCTCCGTCACGCTGCAGCCCTCCCGCTCCAGGATGACGCGGACGAGCAGACGAAGCCCCTCCTCGTCGTCCACGACGAGAACGCGGGGCGCGGACGATGTGGGGCGGCTGTCCATCGCAGGTGCAATATACCGGGGAGCGGATGCGGGTCCTCCTCCTCAGCCACGGATACCCCCCCCGCGAGGCCGCGGGCACGGAGCAGCACGTCGCGACGGTGGCCGCCGGCCTGCGCGCACGCGGCCACGATGTTCTGGTGTGCGCCGCCACCCGCGCGCCTGGGCGCCCACAATACGCGCTCCAGCGAGAGGGCGCCGGGCTGGTGCGCCTCGTCAACAACCTCCCCGGGCGCCCCCTCGCGCAAGCCGAGGCAGACCCGGCGATCGACGCCGCCATCGGCCGGGTCGTCGCCGACTTCCGCCCCGAGGTCGTGCACGTCCATCACCTCCAGTTCCTGAGCACGGGGCTGCGCTTTCCCGTGCCGACCGCCTGGACCCTCCACGACGGCTGGGGGTGGTGCGCGGCGGGCGGCCTGGAGCTGGAGCACCCCGCCGGCCGCCCCTGCCAGGGCCCAGATCCGGCACGCTGCCCCGCCTGCGCCGCCGCCTGGACGCCGGTGCCCGGCGCGGTGGTGCGCGGCCTGTCCCGCCTCGCCGGCCACCTCGCGCCCGTGGTGCGGCCGGAGCGTCTCCACGGCTGGTGGCGCCGGCTGCCCGCGTCCTGGCGCGCCCGCCTGCCTCAAAACACGCCCGCGCCCGTGGGCCCCGCGTCGGGCCTCGGCCGGCGTCATCGCGCGTTCCAGGCGTTCGCGGCTGCGTGTGCGCGGCGTTTCGCCCCGAGCGCATGGCTGGCTGCGCGGGCCAGCGCGATGGGCCTGGGCCCCGTGGAGGTGCTGCCCAACGGCGTCCCGCCCGCCCTCCGTCCGCGGGTCGGCGGCGGCCCATTCCTGTTCCTTGGCACCATCGCCCCCCACAAGGGGCCGGACCTCGTGCGGGCGGCGGTCGACTTGGCCTTCGGCGGGAGCGGCCCGGGCCTGCGCGTGCACGGGCCGGTGGGAGATCCGGCGCTGGCGGCCCGGGTGGAGGCCGGCCCGGCGTTGGGCCGCGCGGCCGTCGCGGAGGCGCTGTCCGAGGCCCGGGCGCTCGTGTTGGGGAGCCGCTGGGCCGAGAACGCACCGCTGGTGGTGCTGGAGGCGCGGGCCGCCGGGTGCCCCGTGGTGGCCCCGCGGTCGGGCGGGCTGCCCGAGCTGGTGGCCGAAGGCGTGGACGGACGGCTGTACACGCCCGGCGACACGGCGGATCTCGCGCGGGCGTTGCGGGCCGTGGTGGACGGCCCCCCGCTGCAGCCACGGCCGCCGCCGAGCGACCACGCCCTTATCGACGCGCTGGAGAGCATCTACGCCGACATGCGCGGCCGGGCCGCCCGATGACCCCTCGGCGCGTGCTGCACGTCCTGCACGGCCTCCCCCCGGCGCAGATGGGGGGGACCGGGCTCTATGTCGCGGCGTTGGCGGCCGCGCAACGCGCTGCGGGCGACACCGTGGCGGTCCTCGGGCCGGAGGCCAACCGCCCCACAGGGCCCGAGGCGCCGGAGCCCCTGTCGTTTCGCGGGAGCCCGGCGCGCCAATGGTCCGACACGTGGGCGCCCGCGGGGGCGGAGGCCGAGGTGGACCGACTGCTGCGCGCCTGGCGGCCGGACCTCGTCCACCTGCATCACCTCGCCGGCTTGCCCTTCGCGCTCGGGCCGCGTGCCCGCGCGGCCGGCGCGCGGGTCGTCCTGACGCTCCACGACTACCACCTCGCCTGCGCCCGCGGGCAGCTGGTGGACCGGACGGGCGCGCCCTGCCCAGGCCCCGCGCCCGGTCGATGCGCGCGCTGCGTCGGGATGGGCGCAGCGGTCGCGCCCGCCGCCGGACGCCTCCCCGCGCCCCTCCGGGCCGC
>JBEIVK010000900.1:0-1769 GCA_040373935.1 Alphaproteobacteria bacterium | reverse complement strand
GGACGACGAACACACCGACGCCGTCGCGGCGCGTGACCAGCCAGTCCTGCGGGAGGACGATCTGCCCCGTGACGGCGCGGCCCTCGGCGGCGACCCGAGCGATCATGCCGGGCAGGAGGCGGTGCTCGTCGTTCGGGACCGTGGCTTCGACGAGGAAGCTGCGGGTGCTGAGGTCTGCCGCGGGGTTGATCGCGGAGATCTGGCCGGGCAGCGGGGCAGGGGAGGCGTCGGTCGACACCTGAACGGGCGCGCCGACCGCGAGGTTGCCGACATCCCGGTCTGAAACAGAGATGTTGACCTTCACCGTGTCGAGCTGGACCAGCCGCGCGATGGGCGTCCCCGGCCCGACGACCTCGCCGACCTCCGCCTGCAGGTCTGCCACGGTGCCGGCAAAGGGCGCCGTCACGACCGACCGCGCCACCTGAACGTCGGCCATCTCGAGCTGGGCCTTGGCGACGACGACCTGCGTGCGCAGCGCGTCGAGCTGGGCCCGGGACGCCATGTCGCCGAGCGCCTCCACCCGGGCGAGCTCTCCCTCCGCGAGGGCGGCCTGGGCCGCCGCTTGGTCCCGCTGCGCGCGGGCGATGCGCGTGTTCACCCGCACGAGGGCCTGCCCGGCGGACACGCGGTCCCCCTTCTGGACGAGGACGCTCTCGACATAGCCGCCGTTCGCAGCCGCGAGGAGCGCGTCGCGCCCGCCGGCCACCTCGCCCGGGAGCTGCAGGACGAGGGCGGCGTCCGAAGGCGCCACGGTGGCCGCCTCGATGCGCGCGGCAGGGGCCTCCGGCAACGAATCCGGAGCGGCGCCGCGGGCGGTCTCGGCGCCGGCGCTGCCGCACGCGGCGAGCACGCCGAGGGTGAAGAGCAGGGAGAGGCGGGGGGGCATCAGGGCCTCGGGGCGGCAGCGCCGCGCAGGAAGAGATCGGTGAGACGACCGGGTTCGTCGGCGTCGTACGCGCCGTCCCGGAGAATGGCGAGGGCCCGCAGGTGCAGGGCTCCCAAGAAGCTGGCGCGGAGGTCCAACGGCGGCAGGTCCGCGCGCAAGGTGCCCTCGGCGACACCTGCGGCGATGAGATCGTCCAGGACGGCGGCCTGCAGGGTGAGAAAAGACGCGTCTCCCGCCGCGCAAGCGTCCTGCGCGGCGATGTGCGCACGGACGACCAGCCGCACCCCGGACGGGTCTTCGTGGGCTTGGCCGAGGACCAACTCGGCGAACCGGCGCAAGCGCGCGGCCGCGGGTGCGGACGCGGCGCGGAGGGCGTCGAGGGGCGACGAGAGGCCCGCGGTCGCGCGGCGCAGCGCGGCGTCGAAGAGGGCGTCCTTGTTGTCGAAGTAGTGGTACAACGCGGGCTTCGTGATGCCGCAGGCGCCAGCCAGCTCGCGGAGGGAGGCGGCGGCGAAGCCTTTTTCCGCAAACAGCGCGACCGCCGCGCTCAGGATGCGGTCTCGCGGGTCGTCGGCGGTGGGGGAGGGGATGGTCAACTGTTCGCCCGATCAGCGTTTACCGGGCGGTCGATAACCGACCCGACCGCGGGGGCAAGGGGGACGCCGCGCCCCGCATCGGCTACACTTGGGACGCTCCATGGCTGCCACCGCCCGCTCCGCTGCTGCCGGGCCGCTCGATCGTCTGAGCGGCAACCGCGACGTCGTGCTCGCTGCCGGCATGGTCGCGTTCCTGGTCATCATGATCGTGCCGCTCCCGGCGCTCGTCATGGACCTGCTGCTCACGCTGTCCATCGCCAGCGGGCTGCTCATCCTGCTGGTGACGC
>JBEIVK010000049.1:0-12854 GCA_040373935.1 Alphaproteobacteria bacterium | reverse complement strand
GGCGCCGCTTGCACCGGCCCTGCGGGCCGCCGGCTCCGGTCGCTGGCGCGCGCAGCGCCGCAGGAGGCGGCTCCCCGCAGGATCCGCGCGTCTTCCTTGTTTAGACGCCGTGAATACGCAATCCACAAGCTGTCCCCAGCCCCGATCCCGCCACACCCGGCAACACTTCGTTCCCGCCGCGGCGACAGGCCACTTACCCCCAGGCGCACCACCACGAATCGCGCAGGATTCCCGCGAACTTTCTCTCTCCCCGCCCCGGTTGTCCACAAGCATCCATCCCCAACGAGAACGCGGTTGGCGACCTTCGTCGGGCCCCCGCATCGGTTGACTCTCCCCCCGAGAGAGGAGTACAACCCCACCAACGGGCGCCCGGGCTGCTGCGGATCCCCCGCTTGCACCCCAGAAACTCACCCCCAGCATTCCTGGGTGGTGCGGGGTCGCTCGTTCCCGGAGCCCATGTCCCCGCGCCCGCTCGACGGCACCCGCCGCCCGCGTTCGTCGGCCATCGCTCCCCTCCGCGGGCGGCCCCCCACGCCGCCCCGCCTGCCCAGCCTCGCCGAACGTCCTCTGCGCCCCGCTCACGGCCTCTCGGCCCTGGCGGGGGTGTCGCACGGACGCGACCGGCCGGCGTCCTCCCGGCGCGCCTGCGCGCCTCGGCGTCCCTGACACGGACGCTCCTGCCCCGTCGGCCGCGGGGGGCGCGCTGAGCCCCTCCCCATCGCGTCGTCCCACGCTCCCCGCGGCCCCCTCCCCTCTGCGCCCTCAGCCCGCCACCGCCTCCACGAGCGCCCGCACCCGCTCGCGGTCCACGGGGCGGCGGAGGTCACCGTCGGCGTGAAGCTCGGTGCCGACGATGGCCCCCGACGCGACCGCCGCGACCGCCCGCGCCGATGCCCGGGTGACGCCGCTTCCCACCCACACCGGCACGCCCGGGAGCGCCGCCCGCACGCGCCGGACGTGGTCGAGGTCCGTCGCGCCGCCGGTCTTGCGGCCGGTGACCACCAGCGCGTCGGCCCCCCCGCGCTCCACGGTCTCGCGCGCCACCTCCTCGAGGTCCGCCGCGCCGGCGGGCACGGCGTGCTTCACCAGAACGTCGGCGAAGATCGCGACCGGCGCGCCGAGCGAGCGCCGGTACTGCAACAGCGCGTGGGCCTGCCCCTGGATGAGCCCCTGATCCGTCCAGGCGGCCCCCACCAACACGTTGACCCGCACGAAGTCTGCGCCCGACGCCACCGCGGCGCCGACCGCGGCAGCGCCGTCGTTGCGCAGGACATTGATGCCGAGCGCGAGGTCGCCCCCGAAGCGGGCGCCCAGGCGGTCCGCGCCGACGGCGAGCAAGGCCGGCACGTGGGGCGGGACGGCCCCCGCCAGAAACGGCGCGTCCCCGAGGTTCTCGATGATAACCCGGCGGATCCCCCCCGCCACGAGGGCCTCGGCGTCGCGAAGCGCCGCGTCGAGGACCTCGTCGCGCGACCGCCCGCCCCGCGGCGCGCCGGGCAGGGGCGGGAGGTGGATGACACCGCAGAGGCCGAAGGAGGGGTTTTGCATGCGCGCGGCGTATCGGGCGGGGCGTTCCCGCTCAACAAAGACCGCTGGCGTCCGATGGGCGGAGGGTTCGCTGCCTGGAGCCCCGATGTCGGTCCACCGCCTCCCCGCACGCCCCCGGCCCGCGGCCCCTGACAACGCGCTCACCCCAGGGCCGCCAAGCGCTGTGGTAGCGTCCCTGTCGTCCTGGGGAGGGCGGCTGATGGGCGGACTCGTGTTCTGGGCGCTGGCGGCGGCGCCCGCGTGGGCCTCGGGCGGGGGCGCGCTGGGCGCCGAGCTGTCGATGGCGCTGGTGATCCCCTTCGCGGGGATGCTGTTGTCGATCGCGCTGCTGCCGATGTTCGCGCACCACTGGTGGGAGCGCCACCGCAACCAGCTGCTCGTATCGGCGCTGTGGGCCACGCCGGTGCTGGGCTACTTCGGCTACCTCATCGCCACCGGCCACCACGCCGACGTCGCGCGCGGCAGCCTCGGGCACGCCGTCGAGGAGTACGTCTCCTTCATCGCGCTGCTGGGCTCTTTGTTCGTCATCTCGGGCGGCATCCTGGTGCGCGGGGACTTGGAGGCCCGGCCGGCGGTGAACACGGCCTTTTTGGCCATCGGCACGGTGCTCGCCAACTTCATCGGCACCACCGGCGCGTCGATGCTGCTCATCCGCCCGCTGCTGCGGACGAACACGCAGCGCGAGTACGTGAAGCACATCCCGCTGTTCTTCATCTTCCTCGTGTCCAACATCGGCGGCCTTCTCACCCCGGTCGGGGACCCTCCGCTGTTTCTCGGCTACCTCCGCGGCGTGCCGTTTTTCTGGACGGTCGAGCACCTCTGGCACATCTGGCTCGTGCCCGTCCTCGTGCTGCTCACGATGTTCTATCTGGTCGACAGCTTCTTCTACCGCAAGGAGACCCCGAAGCACCGCAGCGAGGACGCCGCGAAGGGCGAGCCCCTCTCCATCACGGGCACGGTCAACATCCTGCTCCTCGCCGGCGTCGTGGCAGCGGTGCTGCTGCTCAGCCCAGAGCAAGGCAAGCACGACTTCCGCAACTACTACGCCCGGGAAATCGCGATGTTCGCGCTGGCGGGCGTGAGCTGGTTCGTGACGCCCATGGACCTCCGCACGGCCAACAGCTTCAGCTTCGGCCCCATCCAGGAGGTCGCGGCCCTGTTTTGCGGGATCTTCGTCACCATGATCCCGGCGACGATGCTCCTCGAGGCCAACGGCGCAGCCCTCGGGATCGAGTCGCCCTGGCAGTACTTCTGGGCGACGGGACTGCTCTCCTCGTTCCTCGACAACGCTCCGACCTACGTCACCTTCGCTGCGATGGCCTGCGCCAACGTCCCGTCCTGCACCTCCGCACAAGATCTCGGCAGCCTCGTGGCGTCGCCGGAGGGCACCGCGCTGCTCATCCCCATCGCGTTGGGCGCGGTGTTCATGGGGGCGAACAGCTACATCGGCAACGGGCCCAACTTCATGGTGCGGGCCATCGCCGAAGAGAACGGCTACCGCATGCCGTCCTTCTTCGGATACGTCGGCTGGGCATGTCTGGTGCTGCTCCCCGTCTTCGCGCTCGTGACCATGTTGTTCCTCGTCTAGCGAGCGGGGGTGCCTGGGTGCTCGGGGCGGGCCTGTCCGCGGCCCTCACCCTCGGGGCGCTCCGCCCATCCGCGCCGGCTCCGGTTCCGCCGCTGCCGGCGCCGCTGCCACGCCGTGCCACCGCGGGAGAGCGCGCGGCGGTCGCCGCCGCGGAGGCGCAAGCGGCGGTGTCGCTGCGCCAGGCGGCGGAGGCGCTGGGGCGGGCGCCGGCCCTCCCCGAGCTGGAAGGTCAGCTGCCTGACGGGTCGCCCGTGCTCCCGGGCGGGCTGCCCGACAACCCCTGGGTGGCCGGGGTCGGGCGGGTGGCCGAAGCGTGCGGTGACGACGGGCCGGCGGAGGTGGACTGGTGGTACTGCCCCACCACCCTCACCCTGCGGGCGCCACCCAGCCCGTGAAGGGCATCGCGTAGAGGGCCTGCCAGCGCCACTCGCCGTCGGGCAGCGGCGCGCCGTCTGCGGGCGCCCCCTCGCCCTCCCACGCCGCCGCGGGGCCTGCGACGCCCACGGCATAGGGCACCGCCCCCGCCTGCACGTAGGCGCCGTTGAAGGCGCCCGCGCTCGCGCCGAGCGCGGTGTCCGCCGATGCGCCGACCACGGCCTGCACGTCGGGGTGCAACGCGCCGACGCCAAATCGCAGCCCCACGCCGGCTGGCGCGCCGCCTTGGGCCACGCAGGAGCCCGCCCAGGCGATGTCTGTGACGTCGAGCCAGAGGTACACCGCGTCGTCGGGCGCGGGCTGCACCTCCACCACGCCCACCGAGGCCGCCGAGACCGCACAGAACGGGGCGAGATCCTCGTCTTTGACGTCGATCTCCACGGTGACCGCGGCCGCTTGCCCCCCGCTCAACACGAAGGTGCCGCGCGCAACCCACCACGCCGGCCCCGGCGCGGCCGGGCCAGAGTCGAGGCCGCCGTCGCCGCCCCTGCCGTCGCCGCCAGTCAGGCCGCTGTCGAGCGAGACCGCGGCGGCGCCTTTGTCTTGCGCGGGGGAGCACCCGAGCAGCAGTGCTGTGAACCAGAACGTCACGGATTCCCCGCCACCTCGCGCCCACTCCCACTGTAGCGCCCGCGACGACCGCCCGCCACGCACCGCTATTCGGTGAGCGACCAGCCCCAGGCCGGCGTCAACACCTGAAAGCCGGCTGGATCCGCCGGGTCCCCCCAGGCGACGCGCTCGTCCCACGCCCAGCCCAGCGGCTCCAGGCGCAGACCGTCGAAGCTGACGTACCAGCCGGTGCTGTCGTCGGGCTGGGGCCCTCCCCCGTCGATCTCGGCCGGCGGCGCGCCGAAGGCGTAATGGCTCACGCTCAGGAAGCTGGCCCGCTGCTCGCCGTCGGGGCAGTCGGACTCCAGCGGGGTGGCGACCACCTCCCAGCTCGCCGCGCATCCGGCGCAGCCCTGCAGCGGGGCGGCGACCACGCCCTCCAGGGACTGGACCACCACGCAGCGGTGCGCGCTGGCCGACTGCTGGCGCTCCCACTCGGGGCCGAACAGCTCCCACACCTGGTAGCCCGCGAGCCGCTCCTCTTCGAGCTGAACGCTCGCGTGCAGCACCGCCCACGCCGCGCCGCCCCCCGAAGGCGCGCATCCCACACATCCGAGCAGCAGACCGGCGCTACGCATGTTCCCACCCTGACCGACAAGGGCCCCAGGCCGCGCGTGCGACCCGGGGCCCGTACCGGTGCCGGCTCTAGTTGAACTGGAACGAGTAGAAGATGTTGGAGCGGTAGTAGCCGTTGGGGGCGACGTCCAGGCCCGCGGACGGGATGGGCGTGAGATTGCCGTCGCCGTCCACCACGAGCTCGCCGTTCTCGTCCATCTCGAACGCGATGGTGAAGTTCAGGTTGTCGATCGACGGGGAGCCCGTGACCTCGGTGTAGAAGTACCCGCCGAAGACGCTGTCACCGCCCCACTCCGCCCAGTCGAGACCGGCGTCTTCCACCGCGCCGCGGAGCGTCTCTTCGAAGTCGGCCTCCATCGGACCCACGCCGAAGCCCCACGGCACCGCGTTGGCCCACTCGGCCTCCGGATCCGCGCCGAAGCCGGCCGGGTCGAGGTCGAAGCAGGAGTCGGTGGCACCGACGTAGGCCGCGCTGTCCCAGGTCCAGCCCACCCAGAGGCCGGCATCGAGGAAGTCGGAGGAGGGGGTGGCCGTCTCGGCGTTGGGAGACCAGTAGAACTGGCAGGTCTCGCGGTCATCCGCCAGATCGCCCTCCCAGTCCTCGGTGAAGAGCACGACCGAGAAGAAGGGGCCGACCTCCTGGCCGTCGTACACGAAGGTGGAGAGCTGGCTGTCGATGACGGCGCCCTCGAAGTAGAGCGCGAGGCCTGCCGGCTCGAAGATGTCCGCGTCGGCGTCGGTGTCGGCGTCGGTGTCGGCGTCGGTGTCGGCGTCGGTGTCGGCGTCGGTGTCGGCGTCGGACTCCTCAGAGGGGCCGGTGTCGTCGGCGCCCTTGTCGGTGCACGCGGCGAGGGTGAGAGCCGACGCAAGGGCGAAGGGGCTGATCAGACGAAGCATGAGTCCTCCACGCGAGGGAACATCTCGCACGGGGGCGATGTACACGGGAAACCGCCCCTCCGTCAAGTGCGCGCCCCCACGGACCAGCCGCCGGAGCGTCACCGCCCGGCCACGACCCCCCACACCGCCCACCCCATCGCCGCGAACGCCACCGCGAAGACGACCGCGAGACCCAGCGTCCGACGCCGGCGATCCGCCGCGAGAAGCGCGTCGAGATCGTCCTCGACCGCGAGCGGCACGCGGGCCGCCGAGGACACGGCCGGCGGCAGCGCCGGCGCAGGGGAGCGGCGCCGCACGGGCACGGGGGCTGGCGCGGCCGGGGGCGTATCCTCGTTTTCTCCTGGCACCGCGACGGGCAACGGATCCGGCACCGGGACGCGCTCGACCACCTCGATGGGCCCCCGCCGGGGGGCCTCCGCGACGGCGACCGGCGCGGCGCGCGGCGTGTGTACGACGCGCCCACCGTCCTCGACCCGAGGCCGACCGCTCGACCAGCCCCGGAGGTCCAGCGGGCGGGCGCCGGGCGCCGCGCGGCCCTGCGGCTCCGCGGAGGGCTCCGCCGGGCCCACGCGAACGCCCCCAGGCCCGCGAATGACCTGGAGGATTTGGGTCTCGCCGCGGTCGTCGTCGGCGTCGAAGCCAAACGGCGCAGCGGCCGGCGCGCCCATCGGCGCGGACGCCGTCTTCTCATCGGCCTCCGCGTCGTCTGCCGGACCGACACCGCGGAACAGGAGGGGAAACGCGCGAGAGGCGCGCATGCCCGCTTCGTGCCCGGCCAGCGACACCTCGGCCGTCTCCGGATCGGCGCCGAGGGCGTCCCGCGCCGCCACCGTCTCCTCGGCCCCCGGCGCGCCGGGCGCATCGACGAGCGCGAGCGCCGCCAGGACCTGCGCGAGCCCCTCGCCGGGCGCACGGTAGCGGCCCCCCTCGGCCCAGGCCACCAAGGCCGCCTCCGCCCCTGCCGCGCCGCCGCCCTCCGCCACCCGCGCGAGCAGCGGGAGCGCGCGCTCCGAGTGCCCGAGGCACAACAACACGCGCCCCAGCTGAAGGCGCGCCGCGGCATCGCCCCGCGCCTCGACGTGATCGGCGTCGGAAGGGACCTCCGTGGGCGGCGCCGCGCACCGGCCCTTGAGCCGCACGACCCGCGGACTGCCCGGGCTCAGCAGGTCGATGCGGTCCACCACCCCACGCGCCCGCGCCGACCATCCGCGGGCAAGAAAAACTTCGGCGAGCAAGCCGAGCGCCGGGACGTCGTCCGGATCCCGCGCCAGCAGCTCCCTCACCCGCCCCCACGCGCGCTCGGGCTGCGCCAGCTCCAAGAAAGCCCGCGCTTGGAGCAAGCGCGCGCGCGAATCCAGCTCGGCCTCGGACTCCCAGGCGTCCACGAGGCGCACAATCCCCCGCAGATCGCCGCGCTCATCCAGAACGGTGAGCGCCCGACGGAGCAGGGACGGGTCCCAACGGGAGGTGGTGGACGGAGGGGGCGCGGGCATGCGGTTGGGCCGTGACGATAGCACCACCGCGTGGCCCGGCAAGCCCCCGGCACGAAAGCCCCCGGCGGACGGACGCCCGCCGGGGGACGGAGTCAGCGCAGCGCGGCCTCGAACTCGCGCTGCAGCGCAGGGCCGACTTCGAACATGTCGCCCACGATGCCGTAGGTGGCGTGCTGGAAGATGGGGGCCTCCTTGTCCGTGTTGACCGCGACGATCACCCGCGAGGTGCGCATCCCCGCGAGGTGCTGGATGGCGCCCGAGATGCCCATGGCGACGTACAGGGACGGGTTGACCACCTTGCCCGTCTGCCCGACCTGGTGGCTGTGCGGGGCGAAGCCGGCGTCCACGCAGGCGCGGCTGGCGCCGGGCGTGGCCCCGATGGCGTTCGCCAGCGGGCGGATGAGCTTGTCGTAGCCGTCCTTGGTCTTGACCGAGCGGCCGCCCGACACGATGCGATCGGCCTCCGTCAGGTCTGCGACGGCGGCGGTGCTGGCCTCCCGACCGACGAGCTGGGAGACGAGGTCGCTGCTGTCGAAGGACACGGACACCGACTGCACGCTGGCCTGGCCCGCGCCGGGAGCCGGCACGGGGAAGCTGTTGGGGCGGACGGTGAAGAACGCGACCTCGGACTGGATCGACACGTCGACGAGCGCCTTGCCGGCGTAGACCGGGCGGCGGCCGACGACCTTGCCGCCATCCACCCGCAGGCCGGTGACCTCCGAGCCGAGGCCCGCGCCGATGCGCGCGGCGAGCCGCGGCAGGGCGTCCTTCAGCTCGGTGGACGCAGGGGCCAGCACGACCGCCGGCTTGGCGGCGGCCACGAGGGCCTGGACCGCGCGGGCCAGCGGGCCGGTGGTGTGCGTGGAGAGAGCCGCGCCATCGGCCACGAACACGGCGCTCGCGCCGTAGGCACCGAGGCTCGCGGCGTCGCCCGCCGCGCCGACCACGCCAGCCACGACCGCGCCGCCGATGCCCGCCGCCAGCTCCGCCGCCTTGCCGAGCAGCTCGAAGGATGTCTTCTTGAACTTGCCGTTCTCGTGCTCGCAGAGAACGAGGATTCCGCTACCCATGGGGAATACTCCGAGAAAGGGTTGTCAGAGGACCTTGGCTTCGTCGCGCAGGAGGCGAACGAGCTCGGCGGCAGCCGCCGCGGCGTCGCCGCTCAGCACGCGCCCCGCCGGCCGGGCCGGGGGGAGGCCCCAGTTGGACGTGCGCACGACCGGCGCGGACGCCGACAGGCCGAGGGCCGCCGCGTTCTTGACGTCAATCGGCTTCTTCTTGGACATCATGATGCCCTTGAGAGAGGCGTAGCGCGGCGTGTTCAGGCCCTTGTCCGTCGAGATGACGGCCGGGAGCCGGGTGGCCACGACGTCGCGGGACCCGCCGCCCGCCTGGCGCCACGCCTTGACGGACTTGTCCCAGATCTCGAGTTGGTCCACCACCAGCACCTGCGGCCAGCCCAGCAGCTCCGCCGTCATGGCCGGGACCTGGGCGTTGTCGCCGTCGATCGCCTGCTTGCCGCAGAGCAGCAGCTCCACGCCGGCGCCGCGGGCCGCCGCCGCGAGGGCGCGCGCCACCGTCAGGCTGTCCGGGTTGGCGAAGGAGGGGTCGTCCAGGCGGATGGCCGCCGTGGCGCCGCGCGCGAGGGCATCGCGGATGCGGCCCTCGGTGTCCGGCCCGCCGACGGTGAAGACGATCACCTCGGTGGCCTGCTTGTTGTCGAGGAGCTGGAGGGCGGCCTCGAGCGCGAACTCGTCGTAGGGGTTGGTCTCCCACTTGATGTCAGCGGTGTCGATCCCGGCATCCGGGCCGGCGATCTTGATCCGCGTGTCCGTCGCGGGGACCTGCTTCAGGCAGACTCCGACTTTCACTGGCGCCTCCACGGGCGTTCGTGGGAAGAGACCGCGGCCCGGCGACTGGCCGGCCGCGGGGACTACGGGGCGGGGGCGGTTGCCATCCCCCGCAAAAAGACGTCCACCACCTGATCGGCGGCGGCGTCAAGGTTGAAGCGATCCCGCTTGCGGGAGAGGACCCACTGGATGGCCAGCTCGTCCAAGGCGCCAAAAAACGCCCACTTGACGAGGAAGGTGTCGATGTCGGCGCGGACGAGGCCGCGCGCCTGGCCTTCGCGGAGCAGCTCTTCGAACACGGAGAGGTACGTCCAGAGCTTCTCGGGGCGGTACTCCGTGAGGAAGCGCGTGGACTGACGCAGCTCGACCTGCAGCACCTGCGCCAACGCCGGGTAGGTGCGGAGCTGAAGGAAGTGGAAGCGGGCGTAGGCGCGCATGCGGGCGAGCGGGCAGTCGATGCCGGTGAGGGCCTCCGCCAGCTGCTGCAGCAGCGTGTCCATCTTCTCTTCGAAGATGGTGAGGAGGAGGTCCTCCTTGTTGCGGAAGTAGAGGTAGATCGTGCCGTCTGCGACACCAGCGCCTTCGGCGATGTCCGAGATGCGGGCCTGGTTGAAGCCCTTGCGGGCAAAGACCTCCACCGCGGCGTCGACGATGCGGGTGCGCTTGTCCGGGCGGGGCGGGGCGGCGGGCTCCACAGCGGGCCTCACTGAATGAATGCTCATTCATAACACGCCGCCGCGCAAACGCACCCCGAACCGCGCTCAGCGCGGGGTGCGACCGTTGGCGCGCAGCCACCGCTCCACCTGGGCGCAGACGTCCGGGTCTGGAACCTTCTGCCAGTCCGCGAGGAACTTCTGGAGCCCGGAATCGGTGAGCGGGTGCTCGAACATCTGGGACAGCACCTTGAACGGGAGCGTCGCCACATCGGCGCCGGCCTGGGCCACCGCCGTCATGTGCACGGGATGACGGATGCTCGCCGCGAGCACCTCGGTCCCCAGCTCCGGGTAGTTCGCGTAGATGTCGGTGATCTGGCGGATCAACTCGACGCCGTCGTGGGAGATGTCGTCCAGGCGGCCGAGGAAGGGCGAGATGTACGCCGCCCCGGCCTTCGCGGCGAGCAACGCCTGATTGGCCTGGAAGCAGAGCGTCACGTTGACGTCGATGCCCTCGTCCGACAGGGTGCGGGTGGCCTTGAGCCACTCCTTCGTGAGCGGCACCTTGACGACGACATGCTCGCTCACCTGGGCGAGCAAGCGCCCTTCCCGCACCATGCCGGCGGCGTCGACGGCGACCGTCTCGGCGCTCACCGGCCCCTTCACGATCTCACAGATCTCGGCGATGGTGGCCACGAAGTCGCGGCCCTCCCGCGCGATGAGCGAGGGGTTGGTGGTGACGCCGTCGATCACGCCCCACGAGTGGGCCTCCTTGATCTCGGCGATGTTGGCGGTGTCGAGGAAGATCTTCATGGCTCGGGCCTCGGGAGGGGGACGGTGGTATCGCCCGCCCCGGGCCGCGGCCAGCGGGCCGGGCAACACGCCGACGGGAATGGGCGCCAGACCGGGTGGATCGGGGATCTCACCGAGCGTGCGGCCGTCGCCGGGGACCCGCAGGCCAGGGGCGACCTCCCGGGCGGGCGCCAGCGCGAAGCGGCGCGCGACCAAGCGGGGGTGGGGCAAGGTGAGGCGTGCGCCCCGGCGGCGAACGCCGGCGTAGACGAGAATGTCGAGGTCGAGGAGGCGATCGTGCCAGCGCGCGGCCGGCTGACGGCCGAGCCGGCGCTCCAGGCCCTGCAAGGCGCCGAGCAGCCCGCGCGGCGAGAGGGTGGTCTCCAGCAGCACGGCGCCATTGAGAAACCAGCCTTGGGCCGGCCCTTCGGCCCGGGTGCGCCAAGTACGGCTGGACGCGAGGAGGCGGGTCCCCGGGAGGGCCGCGAGGGCGAGCACGGCGCCCCGGTCGCCGAGCGACGAGCCCAAGCCCACCACGGCGCGGGCCGGGCTCATGGACCGCCGCGCTGCAGCACCGGCCCCAACACCTGCGCCGCCGCCCGGCCGGCGAGGCGCGCCTCCTCGGAGGAGCCACGGACGACACCATCGGCGCCGATGACCCAGGCCCCGCCGGTTGGGTCTCCGGGCAGCGCGCCGAGCTCGGCGACGGCCGTGATGGGGCGGCCGAGGCGCGCTTCGACGGCGGCGCGGCGCTGGGCGATCGCGTCGACGTAGTGGTCGTGCAGGAGGCGGGCGCGGCGCCCCTCCAAGGCCGCCCGCTCCTCGGGGCGCGTGGATGACGCGAGCTGCTCGTCGAGGAAGCGAAGGGCCGCCTCGCGCTGGCCCCGCTGGTCCAGAAAGCCGGCGGCGGCCGCGGCGTACCAAGGCGGCGCGTTGGGGAGGGAGGCCGCCAGCTCGATCCACCGCACCGTCGCACCGACGTCGTTTCGGAAGAGATAGGCGTTCATGCCGAGCGAGAACGGGAAGAAGGAGTCTTGCGGGAAGGCGGCGCGCCCGCGCGCGAGCAGGTGGTCGCTCCCCTCGACATCGCCCACCGAACGCAGCAACGTGGCGCCATAGGTGTAGAGCGTGCGCCAGCCCGGATCCAGCGTGTCCGCCGCCAGGAGGGTGGCCCGGAGCCACGGCCGGCCGCGTCGCGCCGGGTCGTCGTACACGTCGACGAAGCGCAGGACGCCGCGCACCCACATCAAGTCGGAGAGCGGCCCGTGAAAGCCCAGACTCGCGATGCGCAGCGGGGCGCCCTCCGGCTCTGCACCGAAGTCCGCCTCGCGCGTGCCACCGAAGCGCGCCTCGTCGGCCCGCCGGTGGGCGACGTGCGCGGCACCGGAGGCTGCGAGGACGACCGCGAGGGCGACGGCGCGGGCTCGGCTCATGGACGCCCGTTAACGCGCCGGAGACCGGGCCAGCAGCGCCAGGGCGGCCTGCCGGGCCGCGTCCCCTCCCCCCGCCGCCTCCCAGCGCGCCGCCGCCGGCCCATCCCCGGCCCACAACGCCGCGGCGAGCGCCGGAACGGCCCAGGCGACGGCAGCTTCCCCGTCCTGGCCGGCGGCGGCCCCGGCCACCGCCTCCCACTCCCCCGCCTCGGCCAGCGCGAGGCCGCGCTCGCGCTCCCACTCGACGCCGTGGCAGCCCTTGCCCACCGACCAGGCCGCCACCTGCGCGGCGAGCGCGACCTGCCCGAGCCCCCGCGCCGTGCGGATGGAGGGCGCGCAGGACTCGACGTCCCCAGGGCGCGCGTCCAGCCCGTTGACGAAGGCCTCGAGCGCGCCGGGCGCATCCCCGGCGATGGACCGCGCGTGCCCCAGCCCCGTCCAGGCCGGTGGGGTCCCGAGCCGCGCGGCCGCGCTTCCCCAGAGCGTGAGATCGCTCTCCCATTCGGCCGCCCGAACGCCAAACAGCGCCGCCCCCGACAGCGCGAGGCCGAGCAGCGCCGCCCGCGGCCCGCGCCCGTCCCATGGCGCGCCCGCCGCCGCGACCGCCCACGCAAGCCCAGCGAGCGGGAGGTACAGGTAACGCTCGCCGATGAGCCCCTTGTCGGCCACCGCGACCAGCGCGGGCCCGCCGGTGAGCGCCGCGAAGGCGAGACCCCGAAGGACCTCGCCGCGCTGCCCGGGCGCGCGGGACCGCCAGGCCAGCCAGAGCGCCAGGGCAAGCGCGGGCGCAGCGAACAGCCAAGGCGAGACCGCCGACAGCGGCGGGAGCCAGAACAGGTGGTGCCCCACGGCCAGCGACCACGGCGCACCAATCCATCCGAGCACGAGCAAGGCCAGCGCCGGGGCGCTGCCGCCGAGGGCCGCCCAGCCCTCTCCCGTGGGCGCCGCCGCTGCGTCCACGCCGGCCGCGAGCCGCAGCG
>JBEIVK010000867.1:0-1855 GCA_040373935.1 Alphaproteobacteria bacterium | reverse complement strand
GTCGCGGACGGCGGTCCTGGTGAAGACGGGCACGGCGGAGGCGGAGGGCGGCGTGGCGGTGACGGCGGGGGCGCTGTCGGCGCCGGTGCTGGTGAAGGTGGGCCTGGGGCGCGTGGAGCCGCGGGCGGGCCTGGACGCGGCGGCGCTGGGCGGGCCGGGCGCGGCGCTGGAGGGCGGGGCGAAGCTGTCGTTGGTGCGGGGCAAGGGCGGGGCGCTGTCGGGCTGGCTGGGGACGAACGTGCCGCTGGGCGATGGCGCGGCGTGGGTGGGCCAAGCGCACCTGCTGGGGACGGCGCGCACGGAGGGCGGGCTGCTCCTGCAAGGCAACCTGGGCGTGGACCTGGGCGCGGCGGGCGGGCGGCCGGTGACGGCGGGCGTGCCCGCGGCGGCGCTGCTGGGCGCGCCGGTGGGGAAGCGCGTGGTGCTGCTGGGCGAAGGAACGGTGGAGCTGCGCGGCGGGGGCTGGGCGCTGGGCGGGGGCGCGCGGTGGGCGCTGACGCGCAGCCTGCGGCTGGACGCGGGGGCGCACTGGCCGCTGGGCGGCGGGCCGGGCACGGTGACGGCCGGTCTGGTGGGCAACGCGGGCGCGCTGGGGGGCCGGTGAGCGGCGGCGGAGACGCGCGCCTGCACGCGCCGGCGACGCTCCGCAACCGGGAGCCGCTGGCGGGGGTGCTGGATGGGCTGCTGGGCCGCGGGGCCGCGGGCGGTCCGGCGCCGGTGCTGCTGGAGGTGGCCGCGGGGTCGGGCGAGCACGCCGCGTTCTTCGCGGCCCGGTATCCGGCCTGGGAGTGGTGGCCTTCCGACCCGTCGGCGGAGGCGCGGGCGTCCATCGCGGCGTGGACGGCGGGCCTGCCGAACGTGCGGCCGCCGCTGGCCTTGGACGCCGCCGCCGGGCCGTTCCCGACGGGGCCGCTCGACGCGGTGCTCTGCGTGAACATGGCGCACATCGCGCCCTGGGCGGCCACCGAGGGGCTGGTGCGCGGGGCCGGCGCGGCCCTGCGGGCGGGGGCGCCCCTGGTGCTCTACGGGCCGTGGCTGCGGGCCGGCGTGGAGACAGCGGCGTCCAACCTCGCCTTCGATGCAGATCTGCGGGCGCGGGACGGGCGCTGGGGCCTGCGCAGCCTCGACGCGCTGGCGGCCGTCGGCGCGGCGGCAGGCTTCGGGCCGCCGGCGGTCACGGAGCTGCCCGCCAACAACGTGGCGGTCGTGCTGCGGGCGGGCGCTCAGCCTTCTTCGAGCCGGTAACGCAGCGGCCCCACGGCCCAGGGCTCGCCGGGGCGCAGCGTGGCGATGGGCGCGCCGTCGGCGTCGTCGACGCGCAAGGCGGCCCCGTCCCAGCGCAGCACGCGCTCGGCGCCGGGAACGCGCAGGGTGCGCGGCACGCGCAGCGGCAGGCCCACGAGCAGCAGCCCTGCGGCCACCGGATCTTGCGGCTCCAGCTCGAGGTGGAGCTGGCCGTCGACCGCCCGCGGCCGGAGGGCCAGCGCGTGGGGCAGGCCGGCGTGGACGTCCCCCCGCACGACATGAAGCGTGGCCACGCCGCTGGCGCCGACGCCGAGCGCGACGCCGGGGCCGGGCACCAGGCGGGGCGCGCCATCCGGGCCGGCCACGCACCGCAGCAGCTCGGCCGGCGGGGCGAGCGCGCCCACCTCGGGGAGGATGACGGTGTGCCCCGCGTGGTTGCCCACGCTCTCCCCCGGGGCCAGCACCCAGGTGCACAGCCGGAGCCGCGCGCTGCGGCTGCGCTCTTGCGCGAGCTCGGCCGGCTCCACCACCCGCACGCCCGCCGCCGGCCCCCGCTCCCCGTGGCCCGCCGATGCCCGTGCCTCCCCCGGGCCCGGCGCGCGGGCAACCG
>JBEIVK010000305.1:0-5140 GCA_040373935.1 Alphaproteobacteria bacterium | reverse complement strand
TCTATGCCGCTCCCCCCCGATAACGCCACCGCCGCCGCGGCGGCTGTAGTTGGCGCGGTGGGCGCCTGTGCCCGACGGCCCCCCGCGGCGCCCCCGACGCTCCAAAGCGGCCGCTGCGCGCCAGACGCGGAGGGCCAGCGTCCCCTCGCCTCCCCTCACCATGACCACAGCGCGGCGCGATGGCCGCGGGCACCCGCGCGACGCTGGCGGACCCCCGGGATTGTCGGAGGCCGCCGCGACTACTGGAAGGCCACCGTCGACGCGATGCCCTCGCAGCGCTCCGCCGTGATGACGCCAGACACCGGGCCCGTGGCGGGCACAGAGGTGGGCGACTCATAGATGAAGCCACCGTCAAACGCAGTGAACTCCATGTCGAGCACGTAGTCGTCCCCCTCGGCAGCGAAGTCGTAGCGGTACTCCTTCGGGTAGCCCTGCCACCACCGGCCCGACCAGTAGAAGTCGATGTCGCCCTCGTCCCGCTCTTCGAGCACGAAGCTGCCCTCGCCCATCGCGCAGGAGAACGTGAGCCCGGCACCCGCGATCGGGTCGTTGGAGGCGGACTTCTGGCCCTCCCAGCCCGAGGAGAACTTCACGAAGAGGTCGCAGGAGCCGCCGGAGAAGAAGCCGGACGGGTCCTCCGGCTCGTCGGTGGGCGTGAGATAGCCGACCACATCGTCGCAGGTGACCCCCGGCGTGCTGCTCAGGTAGGCGGCGAAGCGGCCACCGGCGTCCATCGCAAAGGCATGGTAGAAGGCCACATCCCCGTATTCACCAGCGCCATCGGGCGAGATGCGCCCGGTGACCTGGGGCTGCGCCGACGTGTCGCCCCCGGACTTGCCGGTGCACGCGGCGGCGAGAGCAAGGAACAGAACGCTTCGCATCGGCACTCCGGAAGGCGGCGGCCCGAGCCCCGCCCGAACGAGACGCCGGCGCCCCTGCGCCCGCCGGCCAGCGCGCGGCCCCGCCGCCGCTCAGTCGATGTCGGAGACGTCTCCCACCGGGCCCTCGGTGCGGCCCGAGCGCTGCGCGAGCCACGCCTCCATGAAGGGCAGCAAGTCGCCGTCGAGGACGCGGTCCGTGTTGGACGCGCCGTAGCCGGTGCGGACGTCCTTCACCAAGCGGTAGGGCTGGAGCACGTAGCTGCGGATTTGGCTGCCCCACTCGATCTTTTTCTTGGTGGCGTTCAGGGCGTCGATGGCCGCCTGACGCTTCTCCAGCTCGTACTGGTAGAGCTTGGCGCGCAGCATCTTCCAGGCTTTGTCCCGGTTTTTGTGCTGCGAGCGCTCCGCCTGGCACGCAGCGACGAGCCCGGTGGGCAAGTGCGTGATGCGAACCGCGGAGTCCGTGGTGTTGACGTGCTGGCCGCCCGCGCCGCTCGACCGGTAGGTGTCGATGCGGCAGTCCGACTCCTTGAGGTCGATCTCGATGGAGTCGTCGATGTCCGGGGTGACGTCCACCGACGCGAAGGCCGTGTGCCGGCGGGCGTTGGCGTCGAAGGGCGAGATGCGGACGAGGCGGTGGACGCCGATCTCGGACTTCAGGTAGCCGTAGGCGTAGTCCCCGCGGACCTCAATCTGCGTGGACTTGATGCCGGCGTCCTCGTGAGGCTGCTCGTCCACAACCGTGGCCTTAAAGCCCATCTTGGCGGCCCAGCCCAGGTACATGCGCTTGAGCATGGCCGCCCAATCGGACGCGTCCGTGCCGCCGGCCCCGCTGTTGATCTGCAGGATGGCGTCGTTGCCGTCGGCCTCTTCGGAGAGCATCTGCTGCACCTCCGCGGCCTCGACCCGCTCGCGAAGCTGCGCGGCGAGGCCCGCCGCCTCCGCGAGGGTGTCCGGGTCCCCCGCCTCTTCGGCCAGCTCGTGGAGGGCGTCGACGTCGTCGGCCGCTGCCGCGAGATCCTCCACCAAGCGCACCACGCGCTCCAGTTGCGCCTTCTCTTTGAGGACGGCCTGCGAGCGCTTTTGGTCTCCCCAAAAGGCGGGGTCGTTGGTGATCTCGTTCAGCTCTTCGACGCGACGGGCCTTGGCAGCGACGTCAAAGATGCCCCCGGAGCGCGTCGATGCGCGCCCTGAGCGCCTTCTTGAGTTCAGCGGTGTCTTGGTTCTCCACGGGAACCTCCGCGCCCGGCGTAACGGGGCGGGGGCGCGCTGGCTACGGCGCCGGCACCGGCAGGGCGACCGTGCGGCCGACGAGGCCCTCGCCGCCGCCCAGCCGCCGCAGGAGCTCCCGCTCCTTCTCTTGCATGAGAAGGGCCTCCTCGTCGGACTCCTCGTGGTCGTAGCCGCAGAGGTGCAGCAGGCCGTGCACGAAGAGCACCCGCAGCTCGAGCGGGAGGCTGTGCCCGAGCGCCGCCGCCTGGCGGGCCGCCGTCTCCACGGAGATCACGAGGTCGCCGAGCAGCGGGTCGTCCGGGCGGACGTCCTCGCCCTCGTTTTGCGCGAAGGAGAGGACATCCGTCGGAGCATCGATGCCCCGCCATTGGCGGTTGAGCGGCCGAATGAAGGCATCGTCGCAGAGCACGATGGACAGCTCACAGTGGCCGAGGCCAAGCTGCGTGAGCAGGGACACGGCCTCGGCGTGCAGCGCCTCCGCCGGGTGGTCCGTGCCTTCGTGGCGGATGTCGATGTCCGGGACGGTGCGGCGCGGCGGGGCCTTGCGGGAGCGGCTCATTCGGTGTCCGTTTGGCGCGGGCGCTCGACCTCGGCGCTCTCGTAGTCGGCGATTGCCGGGTCGGCGATGCGGGGGTCTGTGCCGGACCCGCCCGGCGCGTCGGCATCGGCGTCGACGTCCCCCGCCGCGCCCATCGTGAAGGGCGAGGGCGTCTCCAGGGTGATGATGGGCGAGGTGGAGACATCCCCTTGGGGCGGCGGGCGCCGCGGGATGCCGGGGTACTCGATGCGGTGATGGTAGATCCCGAGCAGCGTATTGGTGAAGCTGTCGACGATGGTGTACAGCTCCTTGACCGTCAGCGGGCAGTGGTCCAGCTGGCCGTCGGTGACCGCGCCGTTCACGAGCTTCTGGATGAGCGCCCGGATGCTCTGCGGAGACTTGTCCTTGAGCGTGCGGCAGGCCGCCTCGACCTTGTCGGCGAGCATCATGATGCCCGTCTCGCGAGACGTGGGCGGCTGGCCCTTGTAGCGGAAGTCCGCCTCGTCCACGACCTCGCCCGGCTGCGCCGCAGAGAGCGCCCGAACGTAGAAGTACTGGATGAGCCCTGACCCGTGATGCTGGACGATGCCGTCGATGATGGGCTGCGGGAGCCGATACTGGCGCGCGATGGCCTCGCCGTCGAGCACGTGGTTGATGATGACCCGCGCCGAGGTGCGGGGCGGGAGGCGGTCGTGCGGGTTCGGGCCGCCGCGCTGGTTTTCCACGAAGTACCGCGGGTTGACCGCCTTCCCGATGTCGTGGAAGTAGCAGGCCACCCGCGTTTGCAGGGCGTTGGCGCCGATGGCCTCCGCGGCGGCCTCGCAGAGCTGAGCGACGGTCACGCTGTGGTGGTAGGTGCCCGGCGCCCGCAACATGAGCTGCCGCAGCAGCGGGTGGTTGAGATTGGCGAGCTCCAGCAGCTTGTAGTCGGTGACGAAGCCCACGAGCTCGAACAACGGGACCAACCCGAGCACGACGACCCCGGAGAGCAGCCCGCCGACGAACCCGAACGCGACGCCCCACAGCGGGTTGCCCGCGGCGCCGGCCCCGGCGGCCCCGGCGAGGTGCGCCTCGACCAGGAACAGCAGCAGCGCCGCCCCGGCGTTGACCAAGCCCGCGAGCAGCCCGGCGCGCAGCAGCGCGGCCCGCTCGCTGCTGTGCCCGACCGCCGCGCACCCGACGACCGCCGACACCGCGAAGAACAGCACGTAGAGGACCTGCTGGTCCATCAGCACGCCCAACAACACCGCCGCCGCCGCGGTGTAGACGAAGGCCGTCTCGCTGTTGACCAGAACGCGGGCCAGCATGGCAAAGCCCGCGAAGGGCAGCACGAGCCAGAGGGCCGCGGGCGCCAATCCCAGGGCCGCGCCCAGCGGCACCGACACCTCGACCACGAGGCGCGCCGCCCCCAGCCCCAGCACGACCAAGACCGCGAGGGCCTCGAGATCCCGTGGCTTGGTGCTGAACTTCTTGATGGTCGAGGAGGCGAACACATAGAACGCCACGCCGAGCAGCGCGACGAGCCCCGCGAAGGCCGCCACCGCGCTGGCGTAGACGCCCGAGCCCGCCACCGCGCGCAGGGCTTGAATCCGGCCCACCTGGGCGCCCGAGAGGACGTCCCCGGCGCGGGCCAGCACGGTGCCGCGCCCGACCTCGACGCGCACCGGCAGCACGCTCTCGCGGGCCTCGCGGCGGCGGTCCTCGGTGAGGAGCTGGTTCACCGAAAAGTTGGGGCGAACCATCGCCCGCGCGATGGCCACGGCGGCGAGGGCCTCGGGAGAGTCGGCATCGCCCGACTCGATGGCCGCGAGGCTCACCTGCTGGCGCGCCTCGGCCGGCGTGCGCACGTCGGAGAGGTGCTCCACCCGTCGTTCGTCCCGGGCGCCGTCTGGCCCGAGGGACACGACGGTGACCGCCTGGCTGGCCGGGGGCAGCGCGGAGCGATCCGCCACGACCCAGGCGGCCATCGCGACGATGACGGCCCGGCGCGCGCGCTCGGCCACGGCCGGAGACCAGCCAAGCGCCGACAGCCCCGCGAGGTCTGCCGGGTCCAGGACCACATCGAGCCGCGCGAGGGCCGCGGCATCGACCCGCCCGCGGGCCTCGGCGCCCAACGCGCCCCCCGGCGGGAGGCCCTGGGCTTCAACCGCCGCCGCCGCCGCCGCCGCCGCGAAGGCCTCGGTGATGCGGTCCCCCAGACGGGCGCCCAGGGTGGCGTCGTGGTCGAACACCGGCAGCACGGCGTCCTCGGCCGCGCGCTGGCGCGCCCGCGTCTCGTCCCAGTCCACGTAGTCGAAGCCGCGGCCGGCGCGCACATCGGCCGGCGCCACCTGCCCGACCTCGACGTCCGCGCCTGCGCTGGGCGCGACATCCATGACGAGCAAGGCGGACAGGACGCTCATCGCCACGAGGGCGAGCGCGCGCCGGGCGCCGTCACCGCGCAGCACGCCGAGGGCGGAGGCCCAGCGCGCGCCGAGGCTCATCGGGC
>JBEIVK010000633.1:0-2760 GCA_040373935.1 Alphaproteobacteria bacterium | reverse complement strand
GGTGAGGCCGGCGGACTGGAGGAGGCCGTTGACCTCGTGGTCCATGGCGATGTTCCAGGCCTCGCGGTCCCCCGGGGTGCTGCGGGAGAAGTGGGCGAGCGCGCAGTGCCAGACCTCGTGGGCGAGGACGAAGCGGCGGTCGTCGTCCGAGAGGCCGAGGATGAACGCCGCGGAGAAGAAGAGGGTCTCGCCGTCGGTGGCGGCGGTGGGGACGCGCGCGTCGGCGACGGGCTGCAGGCGCAGCCGCATGGCGAGGAGGCCGAGGAAGGGCTGCTCGAGCAGGAGCGCCACGCGGTCCCGCGTGAGGTGCGCGAGGGCGGACGCTTCGGCGCTGCGGAGGGCGTCTTCGGACGGGGGAGCCGCGACGCCGGGGGCGCTCATGGGGTGCCCCCGCCGAGCCCGAGGGCGGAGCCGAGCACCGCGTCGGTGTGGCGCGTGAGGCGCCCGCGCACGGCGGCCCCGTGGCGCTGGACCCAGCCCGGAAAGGCAGGGCTCGTGAGCACGAGGCGAAGCTCGCTGGCGGAGCGGCCGCGCAGGAGGTCGGTGAGCAGCAAGGCGGCGAAGTCGCTGCCGAGGTCGTCCGAGAGGGTGAGCGCGCGGGCGATGGCCTCGCGCTGGCGCGGCGCCCGCCAGACCGCCGCGGCGACGGCGCCGACGAGGGCGTAGCGCTGGTCCATGCGGTCTGGCACGACCATCTCGACCTCGCCCCGCAGCCAGGCGTCCACGTCGGTGACCTGGTGGGCGAGCTCGCGGAAGGCGAGGAAGCTGGCCGCGGCCCCCATCCCGACGAGGCCCTCGACCATCCGGTGCAGCAGCGGCTCCGAGAGCGCGCCCGCGCGGTCCACGAGGAGCGCGACCCGCTCCCACGACCGCGGCGAGGGCCAGCCGCGGTCCAGCGGGCCGCGGAGGTCCAGCAGGTGGTCCGGCTGGTGGCGGAGATAGGCGGGGACGAGCGGGCCGAGGCCGCGCGCCGCCGCCCAGCGCACCCAGTCCTCCACGTCTGCGGCGACCTCCAGGTGGCAGAAGCGGTTGGCGAGCGCGCTCGACAGGGCGCCGGCGACCGCGTGGTCGCCCGCCCGGTTGCCGGCGGCGACGATGTACCAGCCGGGCGGCACGGTGTAGAGCGTGCCGAGGCGGCGGTCCAGGATGAGCTCGTAGGCGGCGACCTGCAGCGAGCGGTCGGCGGCGGTCAGCTCGTCGAACAGGATGATGCCGCGGGAGGATGGGTCCCGCGGCCACTCCGAGGAGAGCAGCCACTCGACCATGCCGTCCTTGGGGACCGGCAGGCCGCGGAGGTCCACCGGCTCGCGCTGGGACAGGCGGATGTCGAGGAAGCCGACGCCGTGCCGCTCGGCGACGGAGCGGACGACGGAGCTTTTCCCGACGCCGGGCGGGCCCCAGAGCATGAGCGGCGCGATGGCGTGGCGGTCCTCCGGGCGGGCCCACAGCTGCTGGAGCTGGTGGTCCAGCAGGGCGGCGACGTCGTCGAGAGGCGTGGGGCTCTGGCGGGGCGGCGATGTCATGGAGACTCCTCGGGGGCGCGCGGGGCGAGCAGCGGGCGCGCGTCGGGGTGGGGGGCGGCGATGAGCTGCGCGAAGGCCTCGCGGCGAACGCCCTCGTCCACTTGCGGGTCGGTCGCGAGGAGGGCGAGCGCCTCGTCGGCGCCGGGGGCGGCGAGCTCGCGGAGGGCCCCCAGCACGCCGATGAGGCCCCAGCCGCGCCGGCAGCGCCGCGCGACCTGCAGGGAGAGCGCCTCACAGAGCGGCGTGAGGTCGACCGCGTCGCGGGCGCCGACGAGGCCGCGGATGACCCGGGTGAAGCCGTCGCTCGCCGCGGCCACTGGCGCGGCGAGGCCCGCGTGGGCCGCGGTGGCTTGCTCGGGGGC
This sequence comes from Alphaproteobacteria bacterium, assembly GCA_040373935.1. Taxonomy (GTDB): domain Bacteria; phylum Myxococcota_A; class UBA796; order UBA796; family UBA2385; genus JBEIVK01. The sequence goes on along the minus strand of JBEIVK010000633.1, from coordinate 875 downwards.
CTCGGGTGGCCGACAGCGCAGCGCGCGCACGAGGAAGGGCGCGAGGGCCGGCGTGCCTGCCAGCGCCATCGCGAGGGCGGCGTAGCCCTCGACCTCGGCGGTGCGCGCCACGACCTCGTCGTAGGCGGCGGCCTCGGGCACCGTGTCCCGGCACGCCCACCACAGCGCGAGGTCGTCCGCCCAGCCGCGGTCCGCGAGGTCGCGCGGGAAGGCCCAGCGCCACTCCAGCGCCAGCCGCGGCCCGTCCTTGTGCGCCCGGCGGTCGTCCAGGCGCCGCCGCAGCCGCGCGCGGAGCGCCCACACCTCGGCCGGGGCCAGCGTGCCGCCGACCAGGGCCGCCCGCAGCGAAGCCACCGCCGCCTGCGCGCCTTCGGCGCCGTTCACGCCGTCGACCATCGCCCGCACGGTGCCGGGGCTGACCGTGCCGCCGGCCTGCAGCGTGCGCGCGAAGTCCTCTTTGGCCGCCCCCAACAGCTCGACTTCGCCGGCGTGGGGGGCCGCCGGGACCGTCGACCCGCGGTACGCGAAGCGGTGGCCCTCGGCGGCGGTGACATGCCGGACCCGAGGGGAGTCCTCGAGCGTGAGGTCGGTGCAGTGGGGGGCGGAGATGGCGGACCAGCCGACGCGCACCAACGAGAGCCGGCCCGCGTACCCCTCGACCGCCAGCGCGCCACGCGCGCCCGACGCGACGATGGTCGCGCGGTGGCCGTGCAGCGCCAGCGTCTGCAGGCGCGGGCAGCCGTTGATGCGGGCCCGGGGCCAGAGCCACGGGTGCCTCGACGACGCCTTCCCTTGCCCGACGAACTGCGCGAGGAGCGCGGCGGTCGACTGCCCCCGGGGAGCGCGTGGCGGCGGCGCCCCGGCGGGGGGCGCCG
>JBEIVK010000341.1:0-4772 GCA_040373935.1 Alphaproteobacteria bacterium | reverse complement strand
GGCCCCGGCCAGGCCCGGCGGGGGGGCCGCCGATCGCCGATCCTCCCGGCAGGGTCGAGCCCGGCCGGCCGGTCCGGGCCGGCGAGCGGGCCGAGGGAGCCGGCGGCAGACGAGCGAATGGGGTCCACGGCGGAGCCCTCCCGGGACTCAGCGTACCGCGGGCCGCGCGCACCCTCAACCAGCGGGGGGATCAGGCGTCTTCGGGGAGGGCCGCGGCGCCGTCATCGGCGGTGTCTTCGGCGGCGGCGGCGGCCTCGTCGGGGGTGGTGGCGCGGGGGGCCGGGCCCCAGTCGGGGATGGGCAAGGGCGACCGGCCGAGCAGGGGCCACGCGTCGATGGCGGCGGACCAGAAGGGCAGCCGCGCGAAGGCATCGGCCTGGTCGTCGAAGAGGGGGCACTCGGCGACGATCTCGCCCCCGCCGGGGGCGGGGAGGCACAGCCGCGCCGCGTGCAGGCCGAGCCGCGTGACGCCGCCGTTCTCGCGCCACCAGCGGTTGACCCGCGAGTCGCCGTGGGCGGTGTCGCCGACGAGCGGATGCCCGAGGTCCCGGCAGTGGCGGCGCACCTGGTGGAAGCGGCCGGTGCGCGGCCAGACCCGCAGCAGGGCGCACCGCGGCTCGTCGGACGCGCCCAGCACCGCGACGTCCGAGCACGCCTGCTTGAGCGTGCCGAGCGGGTCCTTCATCGGGGTCTCGACGCGGCGCACGCCCTCCCACCGCGCCGCCCCGCGCACAAAGGCGAGGTACTCCTTCTGGCCGACGGCCAGCGCGGCCGAGAGCGGCCCCGCGAGCGCGGCATCGGTGGCGAAGAGCAGGCAGCCCGAGGCCGGGCGGTCCAAGCGGTGAATCGGGTAGACCCGCCGCCCCACCATGCCGCGGACGATCTGCAGGGCCGCGAGGGCCCGCGGCTCGAGGGCAGTGCGGTGGACGAGGGTGCGCGGCGGCTTGGCGACGACGAGCCACCCAGGCCCCTCGGCGAGCACCGGCAGCGCCGGCCGCAGCCGGCCACCCCGCTCAATCCTCATCGAGCACCGGGCGCAGCCACCGCAGCGCCGTCTCGGCATCCCAGCCCTTGCGCGCCGCGTAATCGCCCAGCTGGTCTCGCCCGATCTTGCCGACGCCGAAGTACCGCGCGTCCGGGTGCGCGAAGTAGAGCCCGCTCACCGACGCGGCGGGCCACATCGCCATCGACTCGGTGAGCGTGACGCCGGTGCGCGCCGGGGCGTCCAGCAGCGAGAAGATCGTCGCCTTCTCGGTGTGGTCGGGGCAGGCCGGGTAGCCGGGCGCCGGGCGGATGCCGCGGTACTCCTCGGCGATGAGCTGGCCGGGGCTCAGCGCCTCGGCGGCCGCGTAGCCCCAAGGCCCGGTGCGGACGTGCCGGTGCAGCCACTCGGCCGCCGCCTCGGCCAGCCGGTCTGCCAGGGCCTTCAGCAGAATGGCTCCGTAGTCGTCGTTCTCGGCCTCCAGTGCCGCCGCCCGCTCCGCCACGCCGCCGCCCGCCGTCACGACGAAGGCGCCGACCCAATCCTCGACGCCAGCCGGCCCGACGAAATCCGCCAGCGCGAGGTTTGGCATCCCCGGCGGCTTCTCGGCTTGCTGACGCAGGGTGTGCAGCACGGCGCGCGCTGCGGCCCGCCCCTCGTCCGCCCAGACCACGATGTCGTCCCCTCGCCGGTTGGCCGGGAACAACCCGAAGGCGCCGCGAACGGTGACCCACCCCTCGGCCTCGATGCGCCCGAGCATGGCCTGCGCGTCGGCGAACAGCGCCCGCGCCTGCGCCCCCACGGTCGCGTCGTCCAGGATGCGCGGGTGGCTGCCGGCCAGCTCCCACGCCTGGAAGAAGGGCGTCCAGTCGATGAGGGGCCGCAGCGCGGCGATGGGAATCTCCACGGACTGCACGCCGGCCTCCACCGGCCGCGCCGGGGCCGACGCCGGCGCGAGCGCGTTGGCCCGTGCCGCCGCGAGCGCGACCCGCGGCACCACGCTCACCCGCCCACTGCGCCGCGCCCGCAAATCGGCGAAGCGCGCGGCCGTCTCGGCGAGGAGGACGGGCGCAGCCTCCCGGTTGACGAGGCGCCCGGCCACGCCCACCGCCCGCGACGCATCGGGCACGTGCACCACCCCCGGCGGGTAGGCCGGGGCGATCTTGAGCGCGGTGTGCATGGCGGAGGTGGTGGCGCCGCCGATGAGGATGGGCACCGAAAACCCCTGGCGCCGCGCTTCTTCGGCGAGGTACACCATCTCGTCCAGCGAAGGGGTGATGAGGCCGGACAGGCCGATGATGTCTGCCCGGAAGGCGCGCGCCTCGTCGAGGATGCGCTGCGCAGGCACCATCACGCCGAGGTCTGCCACCTCGAACCCATTGCAGCGCAGCACGACGCCCACGATGTTCTTGCCGATGTCGTGCACGTCGCCCTTCACCGTGGCGAGCAGCACGCGCCCCTTGGCGGCGGCCGACGGGTCGGCCGCGCGGGCGGCTTCGAGGTGCGGCGTGAGCCAGCCCACCGCGCGCTTCATGACGCGGGCGCTTTTCACGACCTGCGGCAAGAACATCCGCCCGGCGCCGAAGAGGTCGCCCACGGTGTTCATGCCGTCCATCAGCGGGCCTTCGATGACCGCGAGGGGCGCCCCCAGCACGGCCAACGCCTCCTCGGTGTCGGCCTCGATGAAGCGGTCCACCCCGTGCACCATCGCGTGGACGATGCGGTCCCGCACCGGCGCCTCGCGCCAGCCGAGGTCTTCTTCGCGCACCCGCGCGCCGCCCTTCACCTGCTGCGCGCGCGCGACCAGCCGCTCCGTCGCGTCCGGCCGCCGGCAGAGAATGACGTCCTCGACGGCCTCGCGCAGCGTGGGCTCGATGTCGTCGTAGATCGCCACCTGCCCCGCGTTGACGATGCCCATGTCCATTCCCGCCCGGACGGCGTGGAACAGGAACACCGCGTGCATCGCCTCGCGCACCGGCTCGTTGCCGCGGAACGCGAAGCTCAGGTTGGACACGCCGCCGCTCACCCGCGCGCCCGGCAGGGTGGCCTTGATGCGCCGCACGGCCTCGATGAACTCGAGGGCGTAGCGGTCGTGCTCCTCGATGCCGGTCGCCACCGCGAAGATGTTCGGGTCGAAGATGATGTCGGCCGGCGGGAAGCCCACCTCGTCCACCAGCAGGCGGTACGCCCGCGTGCAGATCTCCACCTTGCGGTCTGCCGTGTCGGCCTGGCCCTGCTCGTCGAAGGCCATCACGATGACCGCCGCCCCGTAGCGCCGCACCTCGCGGGCCTGCTGCAAGAACGCGGCCTCGCCCTCCTTGAGAGAGATCGAGTTGACCACGCCCTTGCCCTGCAAGCACCGCAGCCCGGCCTCGATGGCCGCCCAGCGCGAGCTGTCCACCACCACCGGCACCCGCGCGATGTCCGGCTCCGACGCGAGCAAGTCGAGGAAGCGCGTCATCGCGGCCGGCGCGTCGAGCAGCCCCTCGTCCATGTTGACGTCGATGAGGTTGGCGCCGGCCTCGACCTGCTGCCGCGCCACCTCCAGGGCGGCGTCGTAGCGCCCCTCCTGAATGAGCTTGCGGAACTTCGCGCTGCCCGTGACGTTGGTTCGCTCGCCGATGTTCGCGAAGACACCCCCCGTCCCGACCGCCACCGGCTCCAGCCCGGCGAGCCGCAGCCCCGGCAGCGCCGGCGGCAACCCGCGCGGCTCGACGTCCCGCACCGCCGCCGCGATGGCCGCGATGTGCGCCGGCGTCGTGCCGCAGCAGCCGCCCACGAGGTTGACCAGCCCGCTGCGCGCCCACTCCCCGAGCTGCGCCGCCATCGAATCCGGCGCGTCGTCGTAGCCGCCCAGCTCGTTGGGCAGGCCCGCGTTCGGGTACGCCGTGACGAAGGTGTCCGCCACGCGCGCCAGCTCGCTCACGTGCGCGCGCATCTCCCGCGCGCCCAGCGCGCAGTTGAGCCCCACCGACAGCGGGGCGGCGTGCCGCACCGACGTAAAGAAGGCCTCCGGCGTCTGCCCCGACAAGGTGCGCCCGGAGGCGTCGGTGATGGTGCCCGAGATCATCACGGGCCAGCGCCGCCCGCGCTTCTCGAAGAGCGTGTCCAACGCGTAGAGCGCCGCCTTCGCGTTCAGCGTGTCGAAGATGGTCTCGACGAGGATGAGGTCCGCCCCGCCATCGAGCAGCCCCTCCGCCGACTCGGTGTACGCGGAGAGGAGGTCGTCGAACCGGATGTTGCGCGCCCCCGGATCCGACACATCGGGCGAGATGGACGCCGAGCGCGTCGTCGGGCCCAGCACCCCGGCGACGAAGCGCGGGCGACCGGTGCGCTCCGTCCACTCGTCGGCCGCCGAGCGCGCGATGGCCGACGAGGCATGCGACAGCTCGTGGGCCAAGGACTCCAGCCCATAATCGGCCAGCGACACGCGCTGCGCCGAGAAGCTGTTGGTCTCCAGGATGTCGGCGCCCGCCTCCAGATAAGCCGCGTGGATCGCCCGGATGATGCCCGGCTGCGTGAGGTTGAGCAGCTCGTTCGCGCCCTTGAGCGGGTGGCCGTGCCGCGCGAAGCGCTCGCCCCGGTAGGCGCCCTCGTCCAGCCCATAGCGCTGGATCATCGTGCCCATCGCGCCGTCGATGACCAGCACCCGCTCGCGGAAGGCCCGCTGTACCGCCTCGCCGACCGGCACCCAGGGAAGGCTCATCGTCTGCTCCCGGCCCGCGGGCCCGCCGGCGGACGGCGCGCCGCCCGGCGCCCGAAGCCTATCTGCACCCCGCCCGGCGCGCCG
>JBEIVK010000166.1:0-7504 GCA_040373935.1 Alphaproteobacteria bacterium | reverse complement strand
GGCGGAGCGGGCCGCGGCGGGCCCCGTGATGCACCGCGTGATGGACTCCGCGCTGCGGGTGGCCAAGCGCGTGCGCACCGAGACGGACATCGGCCGCGAGGCCGTGAGCGTCGGGCGCGCGGGCGTGGAGCTCGCGCGGCAGGTCCTCGGGGACTTGGCGGGGCGCTCGGCCCTGCTCGTGGGGGCGGGGGCCCACGGCAAGCTGGTCGCCCGCACGCTGCTCTCGCACGGCCTGGGCGAGCTCGTGGTGGCCAACCGGACCTTCTCCCGCGCGAGCGACCTCGCCGGGGTGTTCGGGGGGAGCGCAATCCACATGGAGGAGGTGCCGCGCTACCTGGAGCGGGTGGACCTCGTGCTCGCGAGCACCGCCGCCGGCCGCGTGCTCATCGACCGCGCGACGCTCGCGCCGGTGGTCCGCAAGCGTCGCTTCCGCGCCCTCGTCCTCATCGACCTGAGCGTGCCGCGGAACATCGACCCGGCCTGCAACTCGCTGGAGGGCGTCTACCGCTTCGACGTGGACGACCTCACCCACCTCGCGTCCCAGGGTGTCGAGCGGCGCCGGGCGGCTGCCGAGGTCGCCGAGCGCATCGTCGCCGAGGAGAGCGGGGCGGCGTGGCGCACCTTGCAGGTGGAGCAGGTGCACGACCGCCTGGGCCGCGCCATGCGCCGGGCCGAGGCCGTGCGGGCCGCCGAGTTGGCGCGCTTGGAGCCCTTGCTCGCGCGACTGGACGAGCGGGAGCGGCGCTCGGTGGACGCGGCGACCCGCGCCATCGTGAAGAAAATCCTTCATCCGTCCCTCGCGCTGGCCCGCGCCCGCGCCGAAGCGGGGGACCTCGACGGCCTCGATGCCCTTCTCGACGGCCTCGCCGGCGAGCTGGCCGCGCAGGCCACGCCCCGCGGAGATGCTCCCGATGACGACTGACCCGCTTCGCCTCGGCACCCGCGGCAGCCCGCTTGCGCTCACCCAGAGCGGCCATGTCGCCGCCGCCATCACGGCCGCGACAGGCGTGCCGGTCGAGCTCGTCGTCATCACCACCCGGGGAGACCGCGACCAGGCGTCTCCGCTGCGGCAAATCGGCGGCAAAGGCCTGTTCACGGCCGAGCTGGAGGAGGGGCTGCGCGACGGCTCGCTGGACCTCGCGGTGCATTCCCTGAAGGACCTGCCGACCGACGACGCGCCGGGCCTGGTGCTCGGCGCCGTCCCGCTGCGCGCAGATCCCCGGGATGTCTTGATCGGCCCGCCCCTCTCGGCGTTGCGCCTGGGGGCCGTCGTCGGCAGCGGCTCGCCGCGGCGGGTCGCGCAGCTCCGCGCGCTGCGGCCGGACCTCCAAACCGTCGAGCTGCGCGGCAACGTGGACACGCGCTTGCGTCGGGTGGACGAAGGGCGGGTCCAGGCCACGCTGCTCGCGGCGGCGGGCTTGGCGCGCCTCGGCATCGCGCGCCCGGACGTCCATCCGCTGTCGGTCGACGAGATGGTGCCGGCCCCCGGCCAGGGAGCGCTCGCGGTGCAGATCCGCGCAGGAGACGCCCGCGTGGCGGCCCTCGTTGGCGCCATCGACGACGCCGACACCCGCGCGTGCACGTCCGCGGAGCGTGCATTCTTGCACGCCCTCAGCGGCGGCTGCTCCGTGCCGGCGGCCTGCCACGTTCGCCGGGTGGACGAGGGCTTTGCGGGCGTCGCGGTGTTGGAGGCGGGAGGGCAGCTCCGGCGCGCTGCCCGCACGGGCACAGACCCGGTGGCGCTCGGCGCGGCCCTCGCCGCGGACGTCCGCCCCCGGAGCTGAGCGCGCTCAGCCGGCCACGGCCTCGCCGGTGTCCCCGCCCTCGGAGACCGGCGGCGCCGTCGAACCATCCGGGCAGACGGACTTGCAGGCGTCCGGCCACTTGCCTTCGTACAGCTCCGCGCAGTCGATCTGGTTCACGCCGCTGATGCAGTCGACCGCGAAGCTTTTGTCGTACTCCGGGCACTTGCCCTCTTCCGGGTCCACCGCCGCCTGGACGCTGGAGACGCAGGCGGCCTTGTCGTCGAAGCCGCCGACGATGCCCAGCACCTCGCACTCCTCGTAGAGAAGGCAGGTGGCCTCGGCGTAGTCGGCCGCGAAGTCTTCGTGCTTCGTGCCACAGGCGGCGAGAAGGGCGATGATGGGAGCGAGTCGCATGGAAACCTCGCGCGCGAGTGTGGCGGAGCGGGCCCGCGATGTCAAGGCCCAGACGACACGAGCCCCGCGCCCGGGGGCGCGAGGCTCGACCGTGGGCTGGGGCCCGCCGGAAATCAGGCGCCGGTGTCGTCGGAGGACGCGCCGCCGCAGATGTCTTCGCAAGCGGAGTCTTCCTCGGCCTCGGCGTCGCAGTCGCCGACATTGCCCTTGGCCTCCTTGAGGCACTTCTTGGCGGCGCGGCCGTCGTACTCGCACGAGTCGTCGGTGACGGCGGCCTCGAAGAACTCCTGCAGGGCGGTCTGGCAGTCTTCGACGCTCTGGCCGCCGAGCGCGTCGCACTCTTCGGCGCTCTGGCAGGCGAGCTCGGCGTACTGCTCGGCGAACTTCTCTTCGGACACGGAGCAGCCGACGAGGGCGAACAGGGCGACCAGGGACGTGATGCGGTTCATGGGGTCTTCTCCATCATGGGAACAAGCGAGCGGCGCGGTCCGCGAACGCGGCCTTGCCGGGTGCGCCGCCTTATCGACCCCCAACCCCACGCGCCACGTCCCCGGCGGGCCGGTTGCCGGCCGTCGACCTGCGCGGCGTCAGATTTCTCCCATCGCCGTCTTGAGGTCGAGGGCCGCGAGGTCCCGGCTCACCCGTCCGGTCAAAAGAGCGAGCTCGGCGCGGAACAGCCCCAGCCGAGCATCTTCGACCTCCATCCAGGTGACCGCGCCCGTCTGGACCTGCTGCTCCGCGACGCGGAGGTTCTCCCGCGCCAGCGTGATCTCGGCGTCCGTCGCGGCCAACGCGACCTCCGCCTGCGCCAGCCGTTGCCACGCGCCGCGCACCTCGTCCTCGGCGTTCTCGGCCGTGATCCGCGCAGCCAGCTCGGCCTGCCGCACCCGACTGCTCTCCTCGCGGGCCTGGGCGATGCGAAGCCCGCCATCCCACAGCAGCCAGTTGGCCTCCAGCACGACCATCCACATGTCGTTGCGCCCGAGGAAGCCGGTGTTTTCGGTCCAAGACCAGGTGAAGCGGCCATCGAGCGTCGGGGCCCACTCGGAAACCTTCACCTGCTTGTAACGGCGCGCGACATCCACCCGCAGCTCCGCGGCCTGGAGGTCTGCCCGAGAGCGCAGGGCCGCCTCCACCGCGGACCCTTCGCCTGCCGGGGTGGCGACGGGCTCCGGTACGGCCAGCTCGGAGTCGGCGGGCAAGCCCGTCAACCGGGTGAACACGAGCCCCGCGGCCTCGACCTGCTGGCCGGCGGCGGCGGCGTCTCGCTCGGCTTGGGCGACGGCGAGGCGCGCCTGGAGGCTGGCCCGCGGCGGCAAGGAGCCGACCTCGACCTGCTTCTCGGCCAGAGCTGCATGAGAACGAGCGCTCTGGGCCGCGCGCTGCGCGAGACCCCGGGCCTCCTGGGCGGTCGCCAGCGCGTAGTAGCTGCGGACGACCCCGGCGCGAAACTGCTGGGCGGCGCGCCGCTCATCGGCCCGCGCGGCGTCGATGGTGGTGTACGCGCCGCGGAGAAGCGGCAGCGACCGCGCCGAGAACAGCGGCTGGATGACGCTCGCGCTCCCGGCGAACGCGGTCTTTTGTTGGATGATGACCGGCTCGCTCTCGGGCAGGGTGTCGATGGCGGCGCGGGTCTGCGCGGCGCCGTCGCGGTAGCCGGCGACGATGGCGCTCGCGACCGGATCTCCGGGGTGAAGGGCCTCGAAGCTCGAGGCGAGCCCGTCCAGCAGCGCCGCCTGCTGCTCGATGGAGGCCGCCGGGTCGCCAAAGGCGAGGGGGTCGAAGGCGATCTCAAACTGGTTGATGGTGTAGGACCCGTTCAGGCTGAGCTTGGGCGAGAGCACCGCCCAGGCTTGGCCCTTGAGCGTCTCGGCCTGGGCCGTGCGCTCTCGGGCGAGCGCGAGCTGCGGGGCCCGCGCTTCGGCGGCGCGCAGGGCGTCGTCGAGGGACACCGCGGCCGCCCGCCCGGTGAGCGGCCAGACCGCCAGGGCGAGCGCGGCGCCGACGCCGGCGATGGTGGCGACCGTGGCGGGGGACGGCTTGCGGCGGAACGAGAAGCCGCGGAAGTCCTCGGAGATGCTGTACAGCGTGGGCACCATCACGAGCGTCAGGATGGTCGCGACCGCCAGCCCGAAGATGACGGCCACCGCCCTCGGCCCCCAGAACTGCGCGCTGCTGCCGCCGATGAGCAGCTTCATGTTGCGGAAGTCCACGCTGACCCCGAGCGCCATCGGCACGAGGCCCAGCACCGTGGTGATGGCCGTGAGCATCACGGGCCGCAGCCGCGTGGTACCCGCCTTCACCAGCGCCTCCTCGACCCCCATGCCGCGGGCGCGGAGCTGCTCGATGTAGTCGAGCAGCACGATGGCGTTGTTCACAACCACGCCGGCCAGCGAGATGACGCCGAGGCCCGTCATGATGACGCCGAAGGGCGTCCCCGTGAGCAGGAGACCCCACATCACGCCCACGAGGGACAGGGTCACGCTCGTCATGATGATGAGCGGCAGCCGGAAGTTGTTGAACTGGATGACCAAGACCACCGCGATGAGGATGCACGCGATGACGAAGGCGCGGGCGAGGAACTCCATCGACTCCTTTTGCTCGTCGTTGGCGCCGCCGAGGCGGAGGTCCATGCCCGCCGGCACCTCGCCGTCCTTGCGCATCTCGCCCATCAAGGCGACAACCTTGGCGCGCACGTCGTTCTCATTGTAGCCGTCGAGCACCTTGGCGTTGATGGTGACGACCAGCTCCTGGTCCACGTGGCGAATGGCGCCGCTCCCCCCTGCCATCTCCAGCCGCGCGACCGCCGACAGCGGCACCTGGAAGGTGTTGGGCGAGGTGTCCAAGCGCCCGGGGATGCGGAGGTCCATCACGGACTGGAGGTTGCTGCGGAAGGCGGGGTCGACCTCCACGATGATGTCGTACTCTTCCTTGCCGTCGCGCAGCGCGCTCGCCTTCGCCCCAGCGACCGCCGTTCGCACGGCGTTGGCGACGGAGGCCGTGCTCGCCCCCACCCGCCGGGCCGCGCCGCGGTCCACCTGGATGCGAAGCTCCGGCCGGCCGACGTTGTAATCGTCCCGGACCTCTGTGATGCCGTCGAGCGCCGCGATGCGGCGCTTCACTGCCTGCGCGAACTCGCCGACCGCGTGAAAGCTCTCGCCCGAGACCTCCACCGCGATGGGCGGCCCGACCGGCGGCCCCATCTCTTGCGCCGCGACCTCGATCTCCACGCCCGGCACCTCCTTGACGAGGGTGCGCAGGTGGTCGATGGTGGTGTTGGTGCTCTCGACGCGGCTCTTTTGGCCCTCCGCCGCGTCGTTGCGGTGCGGGAGGAAGTCGAGCGTGACCACGCCGCGGTTCGAGGACTTCTGGCTGCCGGCGAAGGGGTCTCCGCCGCCCGCGACGCCCGTCTCTGCGACGAAGATCTCGACGTTCTCGGTGCCGGCGAGCGCGCCCTCGATGCGGCGGATGATGGAGTCCGTGGCCTCCAGGCCCGTGCCGTCGGGGGTGCGGACGTTCACCGTCGCGCGGTCCGGCTCGGTGGCCGGGAAGAACTCCGTGCCGTGGTTGAACGCGCCGAACGCGACGAACGTGACGAGCAGGCTGCCGACGCCCACCGCGGCGGACACGTAGCGGCGGCGGATGGAGGTCTGCAGCAGCTTCACGTAGGCCCGGATGAAGGCGTTGTCCGCCACGGCGTAGCCGTCCCACTTGTCCGACGACTTGAGGAACTTGGAGGCCACCGCCGGCAGGATGAACAGCGCGACGACCAGCGAGGCCGTGAGCACGATGATGACGGTTTTGGGCAGGTAGCCCATGAACTCGCCCATGATCCCGCTCCAGAACACGAGCGGGAAGAACGCGGCGACCGTCGTGAGGGTGGAGCTTGTGACCGCGATGGCGACCTCTTGGGTGCCGTCGATGCAGGCGGTACGGACGTCCTTGCCCTCCTGGACGTGACGGTAGATGTTCTCGACGATGACGATGCCGTTGTCGACCAGCATCCCCAACGCGAGGATGAGCGAGAACAGCACGATCATGTTGAGCGTCAGCCCGAACGCTTCGATGACGATGAAGCTCAGCAACATGGCGAGGGGGATGCTGAACGCAATGAACAGGCTGTTTCTGACACCCATCGAAACCACGATCACCCCCACCACGAGGAGGAGCGCCGTGATGATGTTGTTCTCGAGGTCGGCGACCATCGTGCGGATGGCCTTCGATTGGTCCGCCAACACGCGGTAGCTGACGCCCTCGGGCCAGCGCTCGGCGTGCGCGTCCGCGCGCGCCCGCACCTCGTCCGCGATGTCGATGATGCTCGCGCCGGCGCGCTTCGTCACCGCGAGCGAAACCGCGGTCGCGCCGTTCATGCGGGCGTAGCTGTCCGCTTCCGTGAAGCCATCGACCACCGTCGCGACGTCGCGGATGAAGACCGGCCGCTCTCCCACGCGCTTGATGGCGACGCCGCCGATCTGCTCGCTGGAGCTGAACTCCCCGGGCACGCGCAGCAGGAAGGTGCTGCGGCCGGCGTCTACGTCGCCACCCGGGATGTTCACGTTCTCCTCGCCGATGGCGCCGAGCACGTCCCCGAGGCTGAGCCCGTAGACGGCGAGGCGCGAAGGGTCGACCTGCACCCGGACTTCGCGCTCGCGGCCGCCCGTGACCCGCGTCTCCAGGACGCCGGGGATGCGCTTGACCTCGTCTTCGAGCGACTCGGCCAAGGCCTTGAGCGTCTGCTCGTCCGCCGGGCCGGCGATGGTCACGAAGAGAATCGGCACGTCGGAGAAGGAGATCTCGCGAACCTCCGTGTCCTCCACGTCGTCGGGCAGCTTCGCCTTCGCGCGGTCCACGCGGTCCCGCACGCGCTGCAGCGCGTCTTCGATGACGACGTCCGGGGTGAACTCGATGGTGACGATGGACACGCCCTCGGCCGAGGTCGACGAGAGCTTTTTGAGGTCCTTGATGCCGGCGAGCTCGTTCTCGATGGGGATCGTGACGAGGCTCTCGACGTCGGCGGGCGACACCCCGATGTAGGGCGTCGACACGAGGACCATCGGGATTTTGACGTCCGGTGAGGCCTCCCGCGGGAGGTTCATGTACGAGACGAAGCCGAAGATGGCGACAGCGAAGGTGAGGAGGGCCACCACCGCCGGATGTTCCACGAAGTAGCGGATCATGGCGAGACCTCAGAAGGTGGGGCGGCCGTTGGTGCAGCAGCGGCCTTGGCGGGTGATCAGCACGGCGTCCCCGTCGGCCAGGGCGCGCTGGCCGGTCATCACGACCAGTTCGCCGTCGGCGAGCCCTTCGGTGATGACCACTTGGTCTTGGATGAGCGGCCCGGTGCG
>JBEIVK010000528.1:0-3372 GCA_040373935.1 Alphaproteobacteria bacterium | reverse complement strand
CTGGGCGCGGCTGGGCCGTCGGGTATCGCAGCGCTGGAGCTGCGCGGCGCGCGCTCCCTGGCGCCGGACGCCCACTGGACGGAGCGGGCGCGCGTGTACTGGCCGTGGGTGCGCCGGCGCGCCCTCGGCGTGGTCGTCGGCGTCGGCGCCGGACTGTGTGCGCTCGTGCCGGTCACGACGGCGGGGGACGCGTGGCCGGCGGCCCGGAGCGCGCTGGTGCTGGGCGCGGCCGTGGTGGGGGCGCTCGCCGCCGACGCCCGCATCCGGCGGCGGGTGCCGGTTCCGGGCACCGGCTGGCGGGGCGGGCTCGCGCTCACGCTGCTGCAGCACGGTTCGCTGCTTGGCGTCCTCGCGCTGGTCGGCGGGACGGTCGTTGGCGCGCTGCCGGCGTGGCTGGCGGTGGTGCTCGGTGTGGTGAGCTTGGAAGCGTGGTTTCGCGGTCTTGGCCTCGCGCTCGGCCGCGCGCTCGGGGTCATGGCGCCCCTCGCCGATGCGCCGGTCGCGCTCCCGCCGGGCGGCCCGGCCCCGCGATGGTTCTCGCTCGACACCGACCACGCCAACGCCTTCGCGCTGGCCGGTGCCGGGGCCATCGTGCTCACGCGCGGCCTGCAAGCGCGCCTGTCCGCCGGCGCTCTCGCCGCCGTCATCGGCCACGAGCGCCACCATCTCTCCGAGGGCACCCAGGCCCGGCGGCGCATGCTGCCCCTCGTGCCGGTCTGCGGGCTGCCGGCCGTGGTCGCCCTCGCGCACGAGGGGGCCAGCGTCGCCGCGATCGGTCTGCTGGGGGTGATCCTCGTCGGCCTGCTGGCCCTGGGCCGCCGCGCCCGGGTCCGCGCGCTCGCCGCCGAGCACGCCGCCGATGCCCACGACGACGGGCCGCCCGCCGCGATGGCCACCGCCCTCGAGGCCATCTACGCCGCCAATCTGCTCCCGGCCGTGCTGGGGCCCATGCGCCGCGCGCACCCGGACCTCGTCGAGCGCTTGCGCGCCCTCGGCGCTCCGCCCGCGTGGCCCATCCCGGCGCCCCCGCGCCCCGCGCCGTCCGCCCTGGTCGGCCTCGGCGCCGCGCTGCTCTGCCTCGCCCTCCCGGTCGCCACCCTCGGCGGTCATCTGCTGGTCCTGCTGGCGCCCGGCCCCCGCGTCGCCGGGGCGGCGGCCCTCCTGCTGGGCGGCCCTGCACCCCTGCTCTCCCACGCCGCCGTCCTCGCCGAGGAGGCCGCGGGGCCGGCCGCCGCCGTGCCGTGGGCCCGCGCCACCTGCCGCGCCGGCGAGCCCGCCCTCTGCGCCGAGTGGGTGGGCCACCTCCTGTCGGCCGGCGACTGCCCCGGCGCCGCCCTCGCCGCGCGCGCCTTCTCGGCCTCCGGCGGAGACCCCGCCGCCACTCCTGAACTTTCCGTGCTGCTCCCCGCCATTCGCGCCTGCGCCTCCCCGCACGCCCACGACTGAACGCCAGTTGCCTGCTACGCTCCCGCCGCCGCCGAGGAGCCGCCCGTGGCCTTCTGGTCCTCCGTCGACCCCCTGACCCTCCTGTTCATCGTCGCCTTTGCGCTGCTCGGCCGCGTGGTCCTCGGCGCGGCCCCCGCCCTCCAGGCCCTCGGCCTGCCCCAGAGCCTCGTCGGCGGCGCGCTGGCCTTCCTCGCGGGCCCCGCCTTGCTCGGCTGGGTGCCCTTCGACCCGCACACCCTGGAAGCCGTCGTCTACCACGGCCTCGCGCTGGTCTTCATCGCGTTCGCGCTGCAGCCCGTCACCCCGGCACCCCTGCCCGGCGGCGCGCGGAGCATCGCGTTCGCCATCCCGTGGCTCACGGCCGCCCAGGGCGTGCTCGGGCTCGTCGTCGTGCTCCTCTGGCCCGGCGGCCTTCACCCGGGCTTTGGGATGATGCTCCCGCTCGGCTTCTCCCAGGGCCCCGGGCAGGCGCTGTCGATGGGCAAGGCCTGGGAGTCCATGGGCATGACGGACGGCTCCCAGATCGGCCTCGCCGTCGCCGCGATGGGCTTCGTCGCGTGCTCTCTCGGCGGCGTGCTGCTCGTCGCCGTCGCCCGCCGCCGCGGCTGGCTCGCCCCCGCCGCCGGCGACGAGGCCACCGTGGCGGTGTCGCTCCCCGCTCCGCCTGGCCCCGGCGAGCTGGACCGCCTCGCCCAGCAGCTCGGCCTCTGCGCCGTCGTCTACCTCGGCGTCTACGCAGCGCTCACCGCGCTCTCCCGCGCCCTCGCCGGCCAGCCCCAGCTCGCGGCGATGGTCTGGGGCTTCCACTTCCTGCTCGGCCTCGCCCTGGCCGTTGCGCTCCGGTTCACCCTCCGCCGCGCCGGCCGCAGCGCCGTGACGGACCCCGCCATCCTCGACCGCGTGGGCGGCAGCGTCGTCGATCTCAGCGCCACCGCGGCGATCGCGGCCATCTCGCTGCAGGCACTCCGCGCGCATTGGGCGCCCATCCTCGTCCTGTCCGTCGCCTGCACCGTCTTCACCCTGTTCGCCTGTGTCTGGCTTGCGCGGCGCACCTTCGACGAGCACCCCTTCGCCCACGCGCTCACCCTCTACGGCACGATGACCGGCACGCTTCCCACCGGCCTCGCGCTGCTGCGCGCCGCGGACCCGGCCTTGGCCGGCCCCGTGCCGCGGCATATGCTCGCCGGCGTCGCTGCGAGCCTGGTCCCCAGTCTGCCTCTGCTGCTCGTGCTCCTGCCGATGCCGGTCCTGGGCTGGCCCGAGAGCCACCCGGGAGCGTCCCTCCGCACCATTGGCGGCCTGCTCGTCTACCTCCTCGTGGTCGGCGCCCTCTGGCGCCGGCTCTCGCCCTTCCGCCTGCTCCGTCCGATCGGCGCGCTCTGGCCGGATCGCCCGGCGCCTTGAGCGTCGGCCGCAGTGGGCTATTCGTCTCATGGGGCAGGGGAAACAAAGGTTTCCCCCGCAACGCCCCCTTCCTTCCTGCCCGCGCGCCCGCTGGCGCCGGGTCTGCCTGTCCCCCCGGAGCCTGCCCATGTCCCCCGACGCCCAGACCCGCGCCGAGGCCGCCGCTTTTCGCGCCCTCGTCGCTCATCTCCAGGCCCGGACCGACGTCCAGAACATCGACTTGATGAACCTCGCCGGCTTCTGCCGGAACTGCCTCGCCAAGTGGCTGGCCGCGGCCTCTGCGGCGGAGGGCGCTCCCCTGGGCGATGACGCGGCCCGCACCCAGGTCTATGGGATGCCCTACGCAGACTGGAAGGCCCTCCACCAGGCGAAGGCGACGCCGGAGCAGCTCGCGCGCTTTGCGGAGACGGAGCCGCTGCACGCCCGCCACCCGCGCTGAGCCGGGGCGTCGGCGTCGGGCGCGTGCCTCGGCCGTCCGTCCGCCCGGGGGCGGTCGCGGGCGCCGCGGGGATCGGTCCGCGG